>JAXDIE010000095.1:0-3973 GCA_034664165.1 Thermoleophilaceae bacterium
GGAACGGCGCGAGGCGACCGAGGAGGCCGAACCAGACGCTGAATGTCTCCCCCTGCCGCCGCCACGCCTCCTTGCCGAACTGGGCCATCCCGACGAGCGTTACGAGCGTGTAGCCAATGACGATGAAGCCGAGCAACGGGCCGCCATTCACGCGGGCGACCAGCTCGACCCAGATGAAGAAGCAGAAGCCAGCGATCGCCGGCCAGATGCCCAGGCGGTTCGGGTAAGGCCGGACTTCCAGACCGGCGATGCCGAGGCGCCGCAACAGGCCCGCTCCCAGGTCGTGGAGCGTGGAGAACGGGTCCAGCCAGCTCCATGCGGGGCCGACGAGCGCCGACACGACCGCGAGCCCGACCCAGCCGTACAGCCACAGGAACAGGTAGCTGACGTCCGCGTCGCTCGAGCCGCCGAGCACGGCCTGGACCACGATCCAGAGCCACGCCACGAGCCCGACGGCACGCAGTGTCAGGCGCAGCCAGCGTGGCGTGCGGCCCGACGCGTCGGGCGCAGGATCGCGCGGCGGACCGGGATCGCTGATCGCGACGAAGAAGAACGAGAGCCCGACTGCCACCGCGGCACCGCCCAGGTAGGCCGCGAGCGGCAACGGCGAGCTCACCCGGCCCCCGAGCGAGTGGGCGAGCGTGATGCCCGGCAGGCACAGAACGCCGAGCGCAGCGGAGAGGAGCGAGGCGGCGGCGACTCGCCCGCGCACCGGCCGCCAACCCATGGAGACGCGGCGCGGCCGCGGCAGGCCCCTGGTCATTGCACGTCGATCCACATGGGCGCGTGGTCCGAGGGCAGCTTGCCCTTCCGCGCGTCACGGTCGATCTCGGCACCGGCGAGCCGGTCTGCCAGGGGCTTCGTGACCAGCAGGTGGTCGATGCGCATCCCAAGCCCCTTGTGGAAGTTGCCCGCGCGGTAGTCCCACCAGGTGAACTTGCCGGCCTCGGGGTGGAACCGCCGGTACGCCTCGACCAGCCCCCAGTCGAGCAGGCTCTGGAACGCCTCGCGCTCAGGCGGGCTGGTGTGGGTCGTGCCGATGTACGCCTGTGGGTCGTAGACGTCCATGTCGGTCGGGGCCACGTTGAGGTCGCCGCCCAGCACGAGCGGCTCGTTCGGGTCGGCGTTCGCCTCCAGCCAGGCCAGCAGGCGCCGGTACCAGTCCAGCTTCGCGTCGTAGAAGGGCGTGCCAAGCGCGCGCCCGTTCGGCGCATAGACGCTGATGGCGCGGATCCCGTCGATGCGCCCGGCCACGAAGCGTGCCCCCTCCGCGTCGGGGCCTGTCCCTTCGAAGCCGAACGAGACGTCCTCGGCGGGCGTTCGGGACGCGATTGCCACGCCGTTCCAGCGGCCTTCCCCGTGGTGGAGCAGCTCGTAGCCGGCCATACGGAAGGCCATGACCGGCGCCGTCTCGTCGGCGAGCTTCGTCTCCTGCATCAGCAGGATGTCCGGCTGGCGCTGTGCCAGCCACTCCTCGACGCGATCCTGCCGCGCCTTCAGCGAGTTGACGTTCCAGGTGGCGATGCGCATTGCGGTGACGATATCCTGCGCCTCCGCAAACGGTCTCCCGTGAGCGTCAACGGGTGGCGGCCGCGCCCGAGCCCGCGCCCGAGCGCCGCCCCCGAGCCCGAGCCCTCGCCCGCCCCCGAGCCGAGCCCCGAGCGCCGTCCCCGAGCCTTCGCCAGCGTCAGCCGAGCGTCGCTCCCGCGGCGCGGGCGTCCTCCGCGAGGGAGGGAAGCGCCTCGTCCGAGACGGCCGACGCTTCGGTCAGCGTCTGGATCCGGTGCACGCCGAGCTCCCGGTACGCGGCCAGCAGGGCGCTGCGTTCCGGACCCGGCTGCCCCTGGTTCGCCTTCCAGATGTGCACCGAGACCCGCAGCGTGGCGGGGTCCCGGCCGATCTCCTCGCAGCGCGACGCGATGATCGGGAGCCACTCACGGACCTCGTCCGGGTTCGGACCGTCCAGGTTGAGCTCGTCGGCGAAGCGCGCCGCGTAGCGCCAGGTGACGTTCTGGCCGTTGCCGCCGACCATGATCGGGATGCGCGGCGACTGGAGCCCCTTGGGGATGTTGATCGCGTTCTCCACGCGCGCATACGTGCCCTCATACGTGGCGTGACCCGGCCGGAGCATCCGGTCGATCACCTCCAGGTGGTCGCCGAGCATCGCCAGGCGCTCGCGCGTCTCGGGGAAGCCATATCCGTAGGCGAGCCATTCGTCGCGCTTCCAGCCCGCGCCGATGCCCAGCTCCGCTCGTCCACCACTGATGACGTCCAGGGTGCTCATCATCTTCGCGGTCAGCGCCGGGTTGCGAAAACCGGTGCAGATGACGATATGGCCGATGCGGACGCGACGCGTCTCCGTCGCGAGCGCCGAGAGCGACGTAAAGGATTCGAAGGTGATCTCGTCCGTAGGGCGGGGAACCGTATGGAAATGGTCGAATAGCCAGATCGATTCGAATCCCAGGGAGTCCGCCTGTTTCGCCACGGCGACGGTCCGGGCCCACGCCTTGCGAGGATCCCAGCCGTTGTATTCCCCAGTCCATCCCTGCGGAACGATGACGCCGATTTCCATGCCGCATCCTCCTTGTTGTCGACCGGTGACCAGAATGCAGTTGTCTGTTGTGTCCTGTCGTATCCTATCGGCAGGTTCGATTGAATCCCCGATCGGGCCCGACGATGATGATCCCCCCGGACAGAGAGGAACCAATGGCAAGAATTCAACGGGTCGACGCAACCATGATGGATGCGCCCAAGCGCCGGGGGGGTTCCGCGCCTCGGGAGCTCACACCGGAGCAGCGTGAACGCCAGCGCCAGCAACGCCAGTTCACGAGGCTGATCGTTCAGCTAACGGGCCCAGGTGACGTCTTCGAAGTGCGACTCGCCAAGAACGAGAAGCCGATCACGGTGCGGCAGCGGCTGCTCCGGGCGGCCGGCGACGCCAACAAGGAGGTCGCCGTCCGGCGCTCTCCCAACGGGTTCCTCGTCGGCATGATGACGCCGGAGCGGCGCTCGAATCGCGGCCGCAAGAAGGCAAGCGCCGGCTGATCCAGGTCTTCGGCCGGAAGGATTCCCGGTCGACCCAACGGGCACTGCGCTTCTTCAAGGAGCGACGCGTCCCGATCAGCTTCGTCGATCTCGCGGCGCGGCCACCGGCCCCAGCCGAGCTGCGCCGCTTCGCCGAACGCTTCGGGCCGCAGGCGCTTCTCGACCCGGACGCGCGTGCCTATCGGGAGGCCGGTCTGGCGTACCTGCGGATGGACTCCGCGGAGATGCTGGACCGGCTCTCCACGAACCCCGGTCTCCTTCGCCTCCCGCTCGTGCGGTCTGGCACCGAGCTCGCCGTCGGCGTGGACGAAACCGCCTGGAAGCGGATGGTCGCCACCGCGACCGCCTAGGCGGTCGCCAGCCTCAGTAGGGCTGCGCGGCCGTCCAGTCCAGCGTCGGATCGTCGATCGTGGTGAAGGTCTTCAGCTTTCCGTAGCTCGACTTCAGGATCACGAGGCTCGTGCCATCCTCGGCGCGGTTCTTGTAGAGGACCAGGTCCGCGAGGCCGTCCAGGTTCACGTCCGCAGAGGCGAGCTTGAGCTTGGCGATCGGCAGGGGCGAGCCAGAGGGCGCGGCCCAGACCGCCAAGCGCTTCGGGAGCGCCTTGGTCATCTGGATGACGTCGATGCGGGTCCCCGCATCCGTTCCGTAGGCCAGGAACAGGTCGTCCCGCCCGTCCCGGTTCAGGTCGCCGAGCGTCTCGAGCGTGTTCCCCATCGCGAGCTCCGGGGCCTCGAGGATCGTCTTGAGGACCTTGAGGCCCGCCTGCGGAGGCGCGGAGAGGGCCGACTGGAAGCGCATGCCCGTGGGCGTGACGTCCGGGTGGGTCTCGTCGGGCACGGACACGTCCAGCCCCACCAGCAGGTCTGCCGCCCCGTCGCCGTTCAGGTCGCCGGCCCAGGTCCGCGCCCTGGCGAGATCGAGCGTG
>JAXDIE010000110.1:0-3335 GCA_034664165.1 Thermoleophilaceae bacterium
GTCTCGGTCGTCGTGATCGGGTTCGTGGCGTGGTCGAACATCAGGGGGCTCTCGGTCAGCAGGCTCGGCCGCCTGCTGCGGGTCGGCCTCCTGAATCTGGCGCTGTCGGCGGCCATCGTCATCTACGGCCTGGCGACCCTCTGGAACCCTTCCGCGATCGTCCAGTCGATCGACGTGGCCGCCGGGATGCCTCGCATCTCCGACGTGGTGTTTGCGGCGGTGCTTGCCGGCGTGGCCATGATCGGCATCGAGTCGGCATCCGGGCTGGCGGGCGAGATCCGCGTCGGCGGCCGGGCTCTCGGCCGGGTCGTCATCCTCAGCGCACTGGCCGTTCCGCTCGTGCTCATCGGCATGTCGGTGGTCGGCCTGATGGCTCTCCCGGTGTCCGGCGGCACGACGCTCCTCGAGAGCACGTGGATCAACGACCCGGTGCTTGGAGTGGTCTCGCAGTTTCAGCCCGCCCTGGCGAGGGACGTGTTCTCGGCAGCCGCCGGCGTCGTGGCTGTGACCGTGCTGGTGCTGGCCGCCAACGGCAACATGCTGGGTCTCTCCCGCCTGGGCTACTCGCTGGCCACCAACCGCCAGATCCCGAGCCCGGTCGGTCGCCTGCATCCGCAGCGTGCGACCCCGTACGTGCTGGTCACCATCGCCTCGGTGATCGCGTTCCTGCTGGCCCTGGCCTCGGACATCAGCTTCCTCGCGGGCCTCTTCGCCATGGGATCGATGCTCGCGTTCACGATGGCCCACGTGTCGGTGATCATGCTCCGGTTCCGGGAGCCCGACGCGCCGCGGGCGTTCCGCCTGCCGCTCTCGATCAAGGTGGGGAAGGGAACGGTGCCGATTCCGGCCCTGGTCGGAGCGGTCACGGGCCTGGGCGCCTGGGTCAGCGTCCTGGTGCTGCACCAGGGCGCACGGGTCGCCGGAGGCGCCTGGATGCTGTTCGGCGTGCTGATGTACATCGTCTATCGAAAGAGTCAGGGCAAGTCCCTGGCCAAGCGCTTCGTGATCCCGGAGCAGAGCCTGCGCGACGACCCCGACGTGGAGTACGGGTCGATCCTGGTCCCCGTCTTCGGCGATGCGATCGACGACGACATCGTCGGCACGGCCGGCCGCTTGGCCGCGGAGGAGGCCGATGCCGGCGAGGCCGACGAGGTGATCATCGAGGCCATCTACGTGCTCGAGATCCCGCTGTCGCTGCCGATCGACGCACGGATCCCCCAGGAGCGGATCGACGAGGCCAAGCGCGCACTGCGCCGCGCCAAGGAGGTCGGCGAGGAGTACGACGGCGTGAAGGTCGAGACGGCGCCGGTGAGGGGGCGCAAGGTCGGCCAGGTCATCGTCTCCGAGGCCAGGCGCAAGGGCGTGGAGCTGGTGGTGCTCGCGGCCGAGAACGTGACCAAGAGCCGAGGTGGCACGCTGCTCGGAGGCCGCGGGGGCCCACGCGACCGGGCCTATGGCGAGGTCACGACCTACGTGGTGGAGAAGGCTCCGTGCCGGGTGATCCTCACGGCTGCGCCGGCGGGCGAGGAGGGCACGCGGGACGCTGTGGCGGCGGACTGAGAGGTATTTCCCAAACGTCTAGAGTGCTGGCATGTTCGTTCTGATCATCGGTGCCGGCCGCGTGGGCTCGGCAATTGCGAAGGCCATGCTGGGCGATGGGCACGACGTTTCGGTCCTCGACGAGGACCCCGAGGCCATCGCGCTGCTCGACCGCGGGCAGGAGCAGTCCTGGGAGGACGCCGGCGGCCAGTTCACCGTGGGCACCGCCCTCGAGGTCGACGCGCTGCGGGAGGCCGGGATCGAGCACGCCGACGCCTTTGTCGCCTCGACGGACGGCGACAACACGAACCTCGTGATCGCCCAGATTGCCCAGCGCCAGTTCAACGTCGAGCGGGTGGTGGTGCGTGTCCTGGACCCGCTGCGCGCCGGCTGGTACCGGGAGCAGGGCCTGCTCACGGTCTGTCCCACGCAGGTGGCCATCGAGATGCTCGAGGCCGCGGTGCGCGAGGAGGTCGCGTAGATGTACGTCGTGGTGGTCGGCGGGGGCAAGGTCGGCTGGAACCTGGCGCGTGAGCTCATGGCCAAGGGCAACGAGCTGACGCTGATCGAGTCCAATCCGCGCCGCTACGCCGTGATCGAGGAAGAGCTCGAGCACTCCGCCCAGTACGGCGACGGATCCGAGCTCTGGGTGCTCGAGCGGGCCGGCATCAACCGGGCCGAACTGGTCATCGCGGTGACCGGAGACGACGAGGACAACCTTCTGATCTGCCAGGTGGCCCGCGAGAAGTACGGCGTCGACCGGGTCATCGCCCGCTGCAACAACCCGCGCAACCTTTCCCACTTCGACCTGCTCGGTGTGAAGCCGGCGGTGTCCGCCACCGACCTGATCCTCAGGCTGATCGAGCACGAGGTGCCGCAGGCGGGGATGATCCACCTGCTGGATCTGCCCGCCCAGGCGCTTGAGATCGTCGAGATCCAGGTGGCTGCGGGCTCGACTGCCGACGGGGTCGAGGTCAAGGAACTCGGCCTTCCCGACGGTGCCCTGCTGATCTCGATCATGCGCGACGACACAGGCTTCGTCCCGCGGGCGGACTCCACGGTGCGCTCCGGTGACAAGGTGATCGTGGTGATCGAGGGCGGCTTGGAAGACGAGATCATGGCCCGCTTCGGTGTGGCCGGCTCCGCGGCGGCGTAGGCCGGGATGCCCGAGCGCAACGCCGACTATCTGCTGATCGGGGGCTTCGCCGCGGCGCACTGCGCCAGAACGCTGCGGGAGGAGGGCGCCGACGGGTCCATCCTGCTGGTCGCGCGCGAGGTTGACTCCCCGTACGAGCGCCCGCCGCTCTCCAAGGAGTACCTGAGCGGCGAGTCGACCCGCGAGGACGCCCTGGTGGTGCCGGAGAAGTGGTGGGAGGAGCACGATGTCGAGCTGCTCAAGCGCACCAGCGTGATGAAGCTCGATTCGGGTGAGCGCGTTGCCAAGCTCTCCACCAAGGAGGAGGTCGGCTTTGGCAAGGCGCTGCTCGCCACCGGCGCCAACGTGCGCAGGCTCCGCAACGACGGCAGCGACCTGGAGGGAATCCATTACCTGCGCGCCTTCGGCAACGCCGACTCCATCGCGGAGGACTCCGAGGAGGCGGAGAACGTGGTTCTGATCGGCGGCAGCTACATCGGCTCCGAGGTGGCGGCCTCTCTCACCAAGCTGGGCAAGAAGTGCACGATCGTCATGCAGGAGGACTGCTCCTTCGGGCACGTCTTCGGCGAGACGGTGGGGTGCTTCTTCCACGAGTTGCTGGAGAGCAAGGGCGTGACGCTGCAGAACAGCGACGAGCTCG
>JAXDIE010000122.1:0-10245 GCA_034664165.1 Thermoleophilaceae bacterium
TGAACACCTTGGTGGCGCCACAGTTCTTGAACTTCGGGCCGTCGAGAGCGCACTGGAAGGTGACGCCCGTCTCGCTGGCCACCAGCGTGAAGGTGGTCTTGGCCTTGGGCTTGCCCACCCGGGTGAGCGTGACGGTCGGCGCGACGCAGTCGTCCTGGCGCTTGGGGTTGGTGCTGCAGCCGTCCTGGGTCTCATCACCGAACCCGTCGCCATCGGCGTCGGGCTCCAGGTTGGCCGACACGTTCACGCGTGTGGTGCCAGAGATGACAGGCGGCGTGAACGTCGTGCCCGGAGAGGGATCCGGCTGCCCAAGGGCGGCGTTCTCCTTGTCGGCGGCGCTGGTGCCGAACCGCACGCAGGTGGATGCGTCAATCGAGGTCAGGCCGAGGATGTCGCCGGCGAGCACGGGAATCCGGGTCGAGAAGGCGCTTGCCGAGGTCGTCTCGATCCTGCTCTGGTCGACGACCGTGTAGGCGTTTAGCACGGCGGTCGCACGGAAGATCTTGAGGCGGACGCGCGCCGCAGGCCCGATCGGGGCGTTGCTCCAGCTCGTGATCACGCCCGCGCTGGGAACCACATAGGAGGAGCCCGCCGAGGCGGCCTGGAGGTGTATCGAGCTGGGCGGGCAAACGTTGTTGGCCAGGGGCTGCGTCTCCCCGATCGTCACCGCCGCCTGAGCGGGCGCCGCAACCGTCATGGCGGCGCACGCCGCCAATGGCAGTCCGCGGGTAAGGGCGTTGAGCCGCAGCATGGTGTGTACTAAAGCACCCTGGCCCAGTCCCGGCGCACGGCGCTACTTCTTCTTGATGCGCCAGCTGAAAGTGGCGTCGGGGCCCAGCACCCCGCCCGGCCCGACAACGTGCACCCGGAAGGTGTGCTTGCCCGGGTCGAGCTTCTTGAACTTGGCCGGGGAGCTGCAGGCCGCAAATGCCTTCTTGTCGATCTGGCACTCGAAGCCGGTCACCCCGGCGCCGCCACCCGGCGCCGTGAAGGCGAACGACGCCTTGCTCGACTTGGACTTGGCCTTCGGCCCGGAGTCGATGTGGGCGGCGCACCCGGCCTGCGTGGTGGCCTGTGACGGGCAGGCATCCTGGGTCTCGTCGCCGAAGTGGTCGTTGTCGGCGTCGGGCTCAACGTCGGCCTCGACGGACCAGCGGAAACCCGTGGTGACGATATAGGTCTGGGGTTCGCCCACGCCGAGGGGCGAGGTGACGAGAAGGGCGTACTTGCCGCCGGGGAAGGGAGTGTTGTCGAAGCAGGCTACGGCTCCGGCCGGGCCCGTGATGAACCCGAGGTGATCGCCCGCCGCCACGGCGAGCCGTGTCGAGAACTGTTTGATGCCCGCCGCCGCCGGAATCATCTCGAAGGCGCCTTGTGCCGTTGCGGTGAACGCGGTTCCCGAGCTGCTGCCGTGATAGGTCCGCAGCGCAAGCTGCCCACCAGCGCTGCCCTCGCTCGCCGTGCGCCAGCGGGTGATCACTCCGCCTCCGGCGGGGATGTCGTAGCTCGGACCCGGGGTGGTCGCTACCTGGAGGAAGGCCGCGTTGTTCCCGCAGCTACCCCCGGCCACGCCGGTCTGACCGACCGTCGTGGCCGCCTGGGCGGTGCCGGGGACCAGTGCCAGCAGGAGCGAGACAGCGGCGGCGCGCCAAAGGCTCTTCATCGCCCCTCTACGTATAGCGGGTTCTGCCCCGGCTTGGGAAGATGCGCCTCGAACACCTGGCCACGCGCCTTGCCGAGCAGCCGTACCTCGGACACCCGCTCGGCGGAGATCGGGATGGCGCCGCCCCAGCTGCCGGTCGAGTCCAGCTTGAAGTCCGGAAGCGGCACGCGTACGCCGTCGGTGGTGACCAGCTCGCCGCGCAGGCCGGGCTCGCGCGCGGGCGCGTCGACCGTGACCAGGATCCATGAGGGCGCGCCGGCGTAGGCGAAGACCGTGCCGGAGTCCTTGCCGCCCGGCGCGCTGAGCTGCGCGGCTTCGAAGGCCTCGCCGTTGGCCTGCGCCAACGTGGCCCGGTAGCTCTGGGCCAGTTCGTGGTCGCCGCTGTAGGTGACGGTCATCGCCGCGAAGGTGGCAGCGACCGCCACGCCGGCGGCGGCGAAGGCGGGAACAAGTCTCCGAGCCCGGCTCGGCCGGTGGCGCGGGCTGCGCGGCTCTATCTGCTCGAGCACGCGCGACTCGAAGCCCAGCGGCGGCTCATGCATGGGGGCCAGCTCCAGCAGCTCGTCGGCCAGCTCGGTGTAGTCGTCCACCAGGCGGCGGCAGTCCGGGCAGGTGGCCAGATGGCGCAGCACGCGGGAGCGTTCCTGGCCGTCGACGATCCCCAGAGCCAGCTCCGGCGCAAGCGCCCGGGTCTCCTCGCAGACCGGTCCCGTGCTCATGCGCCCACCTCGAGCTCCGCACGCAGCTTGCCCATCGCCGCGCGAATACGCGTCTTCACAGTGCCCAGCGGCAGGTCATCGAGCTCGCTGATCTCGAGCGCGGTACGGCCAAGGTAGGCGGCGAGAACCAGTGCTCGGCGCTGGTCGTCAGGCAGCTCGCCGATGGCGCCGCGGAGGCGCTCGCGATCATCGGGCGCGGGCTCGGCATCCGCGGGATCGTTTCCCTGACCGGCCGCCTGCAGCCTGACAAGAACTTCGTCCGGCGCCAGCGGCTCGGCGCTCTTCAGCCGCGCCCGATCGATGGCCAGGTTGCGGGCGATCGAGAGCAGCCAGCCGGGCACCCGCCCGCGGCGGGCGTCGTAGCTGTCCGCGTGCCGCCAGGCGCGAAGGAACGCCTCCTGGGCCACGTCCTCGGCGGCCGCCGGGTCGTGCAGGATCGTCAGCGCCAGGCCATACACCCGCGTCTGGAAGCGGCGGACGAACGCGGCGGCGGACTCGGGGTCGCCCGTCGCGAGGCCGGCCAGCAGCGTTTCGTCGGACAGGGCCATCTCCAAAGGATTACGTGTTGACGAGGTGATCGGGATTGTTTCGGGTAGATCCAATCCCGATTACGGCCCGAGCCGTATTACCAGCGGCCTGTTTTCCCGATCTCCCAAAGGAGACCCATGAACGTTCCCAGCATGATTCGACGCAAACTGGCGCTCGCCGGCCTGATGGCCGCGGCGCTGGCCCTGACGCTCGCCGCATGTGGCGGCTCGACGACAACGACCACTCCCGCGGCCGGTACCACGGCGGCGGAGGAGAGCGGGCCCGAGACGATCGCCCTCGCGGATACCACCGACCCGGGCAAGATCCTGGTCGACGGAGAGGGCAACACGCTCTACCTGTTCGAGGCCGACACCTCCCCCACCAGCACCTGCACCGGCGACTGTGCAGCCGCATGGCCCCCGGTGACCACCGACGGCACGCCGGAGGCCAGCGACGGGGTCGATGCCAAGTTGCTCGACACGACCACGCGTGACGACGGGAGCACCCAGGTCGTCTACAACGGGCACCCGCTCTACTACTTCTCGGGCGACACCTCCCCCGGGGACATGAACGGCCAGGGCTCGGATGCCTTCGGCGCGGAGTGGTACGTGGTCGGCGCGACGGGCGACAAGCTCGAGTCGGGCGAAGCGTCAGCCAAGGCCGGCGCGAAGGAGTCCAAGAAGGGCAAGGGCGGCGGCACCGCCGACGCCGGCGCTGACACCAGTGCCGCGCCGGTCGCACCCGCACCCGAGCCGGCACCGGCGCCTGCGCCCGACAAGGGCAGCTCGGGCGGCCAGGGCTACTGACGGACGGTTTTGGGGACGGACGGGCGCAGCCCGTTCGTCCCCTCCCGTGCTTAGCCCTCGATCCGCCAGACGAACTTGTCGTCGGGGCTGACCTCCGATGTGAGCGTGAGCGCGTGGACGCGGAACGTGTGCCGGCCCGAGTCCAGCTTCTTGAACTTCTTCGGCGAGCTGCAGACCTTGAACTTCTTCTTGTCGAGGCGGCACTCGACCGAGGCGCTTCCGGTGAAGCGGAAAGTCGCGTTCGGTGAAGACGTCTTCTGCTTCGGGCCCTTGGTGATCTCCGCGTCCTGGGTCTCGTCGCCGAAGCCGTCCTTGTCCGCGTCGGGCTCCAGGCTTGCCGAGATGTTCAACAATTGCCCAGCGCCGGTGGCTATTACCGCCTCGCCCTCTCCCACAGGCTTCGAGACCGACCCGCCGATCAGATCGCCGGGTGCGGCGCCCTCGTTTACGCAGCCACCCGCGCCGGCGGGGCTGCTGTAGCTGTACCCCAGGAACTCGCCGCCAGCGGCGGAGATCCGCGTGGGGAAAACGGTCTGACCGCCCGGGACGATGCTCTCCAGCCTCGCCTCGGCAGTTGCCTGGACCGCGGCCACATTGCCCGTGAACAGCCGCAGGCTCATCGCGGCCAGGCCGCTCGTGATCGCGGTACGCCAGCTGGTGATGACCCCGCCACCCGGCGGGACCGTGTAGGCCGGACCTGTAACGGAGCCGATCTGCGTGAAGTCGTTGATGGCGCCCGGCGCGGTAAAGCTGCAGGCCAGCGGAGTGCCGCCCGAAGGTGGAGACTGGCCCACGGTGGTCGCAGCACCGGCGCTTGGCGCCAGGACCGCGAAGCCGATGATTGCGGCGATCGCGAGCGGAACTCGTCCAGGAACAGGGCCCATTCCATCACCTCCGGGTCGTTATCGGGAAAACCCTAACGCCTAACTAAGCCGGGCGGCCAGGGCGGCCGTTCGTCCCCCTTTGCCGCCCTAGGGAACCGCCGGCACGAGCACGACCGGCTCGGCGGGCTTCTGCTGAGGGTCCAGCTCGAAGGCCGTCGATTCCAGCTGCCGCACGTTCGGCATCAGCTCGAGGAACGCATCGGCCGGTTCGAGGAAGCCGACCCGTGGCGTCCGGTAGTGCATCGGCACGATCCAGCGAGCCTGGAGGCGGGCCGCGATTGCCGCCGCGGCGTCTGCCCCGATCGTCGGGCCGTCGCCCACCGGGATGAACAGGAGATCGACGCTGCCGATCGCGTCCGCCTGCGCGGGGCGCAGCTCCGATTGCCCGAAATCGCCGAAGTGTGCGACCCGAACGCCGTCGAGCTCGAAGACGAAGATCGTGTTGGGCCCGCGCTGGGTGCCGGCGACGTCGTCGTGCTCGGAAGCGACGCCGATGACCTCGCCGAGCGGGGTCTCGTGGGTCCCCGCCGTCGAGCGCACTACGTGCGGCTCCCCGGCGATCGCCTCAACGCTGTTGTGGTCCATGTGCTCGTGCGTCACCAGCAGCAGGTCGATGCCCTCCGCGGTGATGGCCGGGTACTCGAACGTGATGCCGCGGGCCTCGAGCGCTGAGACGTCAGCGAACGGATCGATGAAGACCGAGCCACCCTCGCCGCGGAGCGCGAAGGCGGACTGGCCGAACCACTCGACGTTCACGCGCCTGGTCTCTACTTCTTCTTCTCGACGACGCGCCACTTGTAGGGCGTATCCGGGCTCAGCTCTCCCGTTGGCGTGATCGCGTGCACGCGGAAGGTGTGCTTGCGCTCCTTCAGCTTCTTGAACTTGATGCCCGAAGCGCAGGGGGCGAATGGCTTCTTGTCGACCCGGCATTCGAAGCTACCGGCACCGGCGAGGGTGAACGTGGCCTTGGTCCGCGTGGTCTTCTGCTTCGGGCCCTTGGCCACGAAGGCGTCCTGCGTCTCATCGCCGAAGCCGTCTGCGTCCGAGTCCGGTTCCACATTGGCCGCAACACTGACGAGGACTCCGCCCAGCGAATTGATCACAGGCTCCGGCTGGCCCAATGCCAGCGGTGGGAGGAAAGCCATGAGATAGGGCGCTCCCGTTGGGAGCGTGGGGCCCGCGAGACAGCCGATTTCTCCGCCCGGGCTGAACGCCTTCATCCCCAGGATCTCGCCTCCGGACACGCTGAGGCGCGTGGGGAAGGGACCCGAGGAGGCCGGGGTCGCGCTGACGGATGCAGATTCGGCGACCGGAACCACCTGGGTCTCGTTGCCCGTGAAGAGTCTGAGGCTCGCTGTCATCGACCCGGAAACGACGACTGTCCGCCAGCTGGTGATCACGCCGCCGGGCGCAGGCACCACAAACGGGTTGCCTTCGGTTGCACGAACCTGAATCAGGTCGGTGGGCGCAGCGAGGACAGCGCTGCAGTCCTGGAGCGTTCCCTTACCGGGCGGGGATGCCCCCACGGTGGTGGCAGCACGGGCTTCGGACACGATCAGCAGGAGCAGCGCCGCGACTGCGACGATCAAGAGCACTCGAACCGGTTGGCGGGCGATCATCGGTTCATCCCGATAGGCAGCTGTAGTGATCCGCCGCTTCATCGCCGCTAAGAGTATCCAAGGCAGACGGGGTCGGCGGAGGCTCAGGGGGTACAACCATGTGATGGCTTCCACTCCTCCGACCAGCAAGCCGCCTTCGGTCTCGGGGGCCGTTGGGAAGTTCGCAGCCGCCGGGCTGGTGGCAGCAGCGCTACTGGCGGTCGCCAGCTTCCTGGTGGTCCGCGGGATCGCCACCGGAGAGGCCGTTCGCGACGCTCAGCGCCTCACCCAGGTCGCAGCCCGCGGCGTGGTCGCCCCCGCCCTGACCCACGGCGTGATCGAAGGCCGGCCCAACGCCCTGGCGCGGTTCGACCGAAGGATCCGCGGGCGCGTGGCCCGCGGCTCGGTGGTGCGGGTAAAGATCTGGAAGCGCGACGGCACGATCATCTACTCGGACGAGCCGCGGCTTATCGGCCAGCGGTTCGATCTGGAGGGCGACAAGCTGGCGGCGTTCGGGGGCGGCGCGGCCGCCGCCGAGGCCGAGGTCAGCGAGCTGTCGCGGCCCGAGAACCGGTTCGACCCGAAGGGCCAGGAGCTGCTGGAGGTCTACGAGCCGATCACCGGCCCGGGCGGCGAGCCACTGCTGTTCGAGGCCTACCTTCGCTACGACTCGGTGGCCCAGGACGGCACCCAGCTCTGGCTTATCTTCGCCCTGCCCATCGGCGTCGCGCTGCTGCTCCTTGCCTTGCTGCAGCTACCGCTGGCGGCGTCGCTGGCGCGGCGGATCCAGCGCGGGCACGTGGAGCGCGAGCGCTTGCTGGTGCGCGCGGTCGATGCCTCCGACCGCGAGCGCCGGAGGATCGCCGGCGACATCCACGACGGCCTGGTGCAGCAGCTGTCGGGCACCTCCTACTCGCTGTCGGCCACCGCGCAGGGCCTGCGCCAGGAAGGACGCACGGACGCCGGCGACGCTGTGGCAGGCGCAGCCGAACAGGTCCGCCGCAGCGTTCGGGAGTTGCGGAGCCTGTTGATCGAGATCTACCCGCCGAGCCTGGAGCGCGCGGGGCTGGAGGCCGCCCTTACCGACCTGACCGTTCCCCTCGAAGCTCGCGGCCTGGATGCCCAGGTTCATGTGGATCCGGCGATCGAGCTGAGCCGGGACTCCGAGGCGCTGGCGTTCAGGGTGGCCCAAGAGGCGGTTCGCAACGCCGCCGAGCACTCCGGGGCCGACCATCTGGAGGTCCAGGTGCAGCGATCGGCCGCCGGGGTGCAACTGGTGGTCAAGGACGACGGGCAGGGCTTTGACCAAGCCAATGGCGCGCCTCCGGCAGGCGGCGGACACATGGGCCTGGCGCTGCTGCAGGACCTGGCCGAAGACTCCGGCGCCCAGCTGGACGTTGCCTCGGTCCTGGGGACCGGCACCACGGTGACCCTTACGCTGCCCAAGACATGATCAAGCTGCTGATAGCCGATGACCATGCGGTCATGCGCGACGGCTTGTTCCGGCTGTTTGCAACGGTCGATGACATCGAGGTGATCGGCGTGGCCTCCGATGGCGAAGAGGCCGTGGCACTTGCCCCAGGCGCCGACGTCGTCCTCCTCGACGTGGCAATGCCGGGCCTCGGCGGAATCGAAGCGGCGCGGGCGATCACGAAGGCATCGCCGGAGGCACGGGTCGTGATGCTCACCGCGATGTCGGACCGCGACACCGTGCTCGAGGCGATCGATGCCGGCGCCATCGGCTACCTGCTGAAGGACGATGAGCCAGACCGGCTGTTCGACGGCGTGCGCGCGGCTGCCCGCGGCGAAGCGCCTGTGGCCGCAAAGGCCGCGGGCGCGCTGATCGGCGCCAGAGCCGAAATCCGGGCGCCCGAGCTCACTGACCGGGAGCGCGAGGTGCTCGACCTTGTCGCGCAAGGGCTTCCGAACAAGCGGATCGCGCTTCAGCTCGAGATCAGCGAGAAGACGGTGAAGACGCACCTGACGAGCATCTTCCACCGGCTGGGAGTGACGGACCGGACACAGGCCGCCCTGTGGGCGCAGCGGAACGGACTGGGTCAGAAAAGGTCCGCGGGCGGCCGCTAGGGCCGCCCGCGGAAGTGGGGCAAATCAAAGTCCCACGCTTTGGTCAGTCGTCGCTGCCGCCGCCCTGTCCGCCGTGGTCGTCACCGGAGTCGTGCCCACCGGAGTGGTCCTCGACGTGGTCGCGACCGTGGCCGCGGCCGCGGTGGTGGCCACGATGACGGCCGTTGTGGTTGCCGTTGTCGTCGCCGGCGTCGTGATTGGCGCCGTCGTCGTTACCTGAGTGGCGGACGTGGCCGGCCGGATCGTCGGCTCCGTGACGGGCCTCCGCCGTGGTTGCGATACCGCCGAGCCCGAACAGGGCCACCAGTGCGGCCGGGACGAGCATTGAAAAGCGCTTGCGGGTCATGCGGTTCCTCCTTGAGTAATCCATTGACCACTCACGGTGAACCTGATGCGGTCCCCTTTACAAGGGGACTTTGGTCCTAGGACCCTTTGCCGACCTGGATCTCGACGTTCTCGTTCTCGCCGTAGAAGGCCAGGTGATCCCGGATCCCGGCGACCGCCTCGATCGGCTCGGGGTAGAACCAGACGAGGTTTTCGTCCAGGTGATCCCCGACCCGGACCGAGTGGTATGACGCATCGCCCTTGAACGGGCAGTGGCTCGCGTGATCGCTGTCCTCCAGCACGTCGGCGCGGACATCCTCGCGCGGGATGTACCAGCGCGGCAGCAGCGCCCCCTCCTGCAACAGCTTGGCGTGGTCCGTGTCGGCCACAACCTCCCCGTGCACGAGCACGCGGACGTGGGCGGGACTCTCGGTCAACTCGATCCGGTGGGCGTCGGTCACCCACTCGAGGCTACAGAGGCGCCGAGCCGGGGCGGGCATCCCGCCCGCCCCGGTGGCGTTGCCCCCCGGAAGGCCGCTACTTCGTGTTGTAACCCTAGGCGGGCGGGTGCCCGTGCGCATCGGGGAAATCCCTGATCTTGGCCAGTTAGGATTTGGGCGTGGTCCTGACCAAGTGAAAAGCCTGCGGGGGCTTGGCGGCGTTGTCGTCCTGCTCCTTCTACTGCCGGTGTCGGCCTCGGCCTCACCCGCGCCACTGGGCTTGACGAAGTGCTCGGCGGCCGGGCAGGGACTCCGCCAGTGCTCGGGGCTCGTGCCCACCTGGGATGGCGTGCCGCTGGATACAACGGTGACCCTGCCGCGCGGAGGCGGGCGGAAGCTCCCGCTGGTCGTGCTGATCCACGGCTTCGGCAACTCGAAGTACGAGTACCTGCAGAAGGGCGACTCGGCCTATACGGGCAACGCCTACGACTTCGCCGAGCACGGCTATGCCGTGCTGACCTACACCGCGCGCGGGCTCTGGGGCTCGTGTGGCACACCGGAGGCCCGGCTGGCCAACGTCCTGGCCTGCGCAGCCGGCTACATCCGCCTTGCCGACATCCGCTACGAGGTCCGCGACACCCAGGAGCTGGTGGGCCGCCTGGTCGATGAGGGCGTGGCGCGGGCCGATGCGATCGGTGTGACCGGCGACTCCTACGGAGGGGGACAGTCGCTGGACCTGGCGGCGCTGCGCAACCGGGTCATGCTCACCAACGGTCGCCTGGCTCCCTGGCGCAGCCCGGACGGCGCGAAGCTGACCATCACGGCCTCGGCGCCGGTCATCCCCTGGAGCGACCTGGCCTCCGCGGCAACGCCGAACGGGCGGACCTCGATCGATGACGTGATGCCACGGAGCTCACCGGGAGACCCGATCGGTGTGGCCAAGGCGTCTTTTGTCACCGCCATCGCCGCGGCCACCCAGATCGCCACCGGCCCCGGCCAGCCACCCAACGAGCCGTTCGTGATCGGCAGGCCATCCGGCTTCGTCGCCCTCCCCGGCCGAGACCCGCAGACCGACATCCTGGGCTGGGTGGCCCGGATCCAGGAGGGCGAGCCCTACGACAACGCGTCAGCACGCGGGGTGTACGACTCGATCCAGCACTACCACTCGGCCTACCAGGTGGATTCCAGCCGGCCACCC
>JAXDIE010000050.1:0-15915 GCA_034664165.1 Thermoleophilaceae bacterium
ACGGCCATGGCTGTGGTTCTGTTCCTTGCCGTGGTGCTGATCGAGCGGATCGCCATTCCCTGGAACCGGACGGAGGGAGCACGTTGAGTACACGCGTCGTGGTCGCACTGCTGGCCGTCGGCGCCGCGCTCATGGCCGGCTGCGGCGAGCGCAAGGAGACGATCAAGCCGGGCCGGTCCCAGCCGCTCTCGCTGATGCTCGACTACTTCGCCAACGCCGACCACGCGCCCATCTATGCGGGCCTGGCGTCCGGTGCCTTCCGCGACGTGGGCCTGGACCTGAGGATCCGCCAGCCCTCGGACCCGGCTGCGCCGATCAAGCAAGTCGCCGCCGGGCGTGTGGACCTGGCTGTCTCCTACGAGCCCGAGGTCCTGCGAGCCCGCGATCAGGGCCTGCCCGTCACAGCGGTGGCCGCGCTGGTCCAGAAGCCCCTGACCTCGATCATCTCGCTGCCCGGAGCCGGGATCACGGGACCCGAGGACCTGGCCTACCGGACCGTCGGCACTGCCGGCATCGACTACCAGCACGCATTTCTCCAGGCCATCCTCCAGAGGGCGCACGTCGATCCCACGACGGTGACCGAGCGCAACCTGGGCTTCAACCTCGTGCCCGGGCTGGTGAGCGGCCAGGCCGATGCCATTCTCGGCGGCTTCTGGAACTACGAGGGCATCCAGCTGAAGCAGGAGGGCCGTGACCCCCAGATCATCCGGGTCGACGAGGCGGGAGTCCCGGCCTACGACGAGCTCGTGCTTGTTGCCAACGAGGACGAGATCGCGAATGACCCGGACCCGATCCGCCGCTTCATCGGCGCGCTCTCCCGCGGCGAGGCCGCCCTGGAGCGAGATCCCCAGCCGGGGTTGGACGCGCTGCAGAAGGCCAACCCCGACCTCGACCCGAAGCTGCAGCGGGCGGCGGTGAGAGTCACCGTGCCGCTCTTCGAGGCCCCGAACGGAAAGCCCTACGGATGGCTCGAGCCCAAGGGCTGGGCCGCGTTCGGGAACTTCATGGTGCACGCCGGCCTGCTGAAGAGCACGCCCGACGCGAAGGCGTACACCAACACCCTGCTGCCCGGACAGGGCCTCCCCGAGCCCTAGCTAGCGGACGTTCAGCACGTAGTTGGACGAACGCTGCGCCTTGGTTGCGTCGACGTAGGCCACGAGGTAGATGGCGCGCGGCTTCTTGGTCTTGTTGCGCAGCGTGATCCGATCCGGCTTGGCGCCACTGTTGCGGGAGAAGCCGAGTAGGCCCCTGTTGCCGGCCAGGACGGTCTTGGCCTTCTTCGACCACGCCTCGAGGTCCGGGTCACCGCTCAGCGGCTTGACTCGCACCACCAGATGGGACTTGGGCCGGACCAGCGCCCGGTAGACGTCGACCTGGTCCTTTTCCTGGTCGAGCCTCGCGTAGATCGGGGTTCGGCTGCGGCCACGCTTGCTCACGACCGCCGGGCTGGCCGGTGACAGCACCGAGCCGTCAACCCAGAGAATGTCGTCGTTGGGCTCCATCGGGTCGGCCAGGCGCTGGGGCTGGGCCAGCGCCCGCTCGACGTTGAGGAGGCCAAAGCCCGTGCGTGCATCCCACCCGGGGCTGAAGATGTCGACGGCGGAGTCGCGCAGCACGTCGGAGGCCTGGTCGGCCGTGAGGTCCGGCCTCGCGGCCCTGAGCCACAGCGCGGCGCCCGCCACCATCGGGGTCGAGAAGCTCGTGCCACTGGGAGCCGCGAAGCCATTGGGCACCGTGCTCGTCGTGGTCAGGACGCCGACCCCCGGCGCCGCGATGTCCACGAACGGGCCCTCGGTGCTGAACACGGCCGGAGCCGAGCTGTCGATGGTGGCCCCCACTGTCACCACGTGGGGATCCACGCCAGGCCGGCTCGGCACGTTGTTCCCGGTGGCCCGCTCGTTGCCAGCCGCGCCGACCAGCACCACGCCGGCGCCGAACGCGGCCTCGGTGGCAACCAGGTGCGTGTAGCAGGCGTCGGCGGCGAACTCGTAGCTCATGTTGATCACGGAAACCCTGCCCTTGACCGCCTTGGCGATGGCTGCGGTGGTGCTCTCACAGCTGGGATCGGCCCCGAACACGGTGGCCCGTGCGCCCGGCCAGACCCCGACGATGCCCTTCCCGTTGGCCGGTGCCGCCGCAACCCCGGCCACCTCGGTTCCGTGCTCGTCGATGACTGCGCCCTTGCTGTAGCCCTTGATGTGCCCACCATCGGCGAGGTCCGTGTGGCTCACGTCGACCGACTCCTCGACGATGCCCAGCAGCGGGCTGGTGGCCGTCATCGCGGGCGGCGTCAGGTTGGTGACCCCGATGCGGGGCAGCCAGTCCTGCTGCGGCGTGAGGGGGTCGGATGGAAACGCCGTCGGTGTGGCCACGGAATCGGGCTCGGCATAGACCAGCCTCCCAGCGGCCTTCAGGCCGGCGGCCAGCGAGCGGGCGCGGGCGGTGGGCACGGCGTACACGCCGGCGCCCGGGATCAGCCGCTCGGCGCCGAAGCCCTTCGCGATGGCGTCCGTCTTGGCCCCGGGGGACCCGCCGACGATCCAGCTTCCGGCGACCACGGCCTTCGCCCTCACCCCGGCGTCGCCGGGCAGGGTCATGGGCGGTTGCTGCATGGCCGACGCCGGCGCCGGGAGCGCGAGGGCGAGGACGGTCAGGCTGGCTGGAGCAAGAAATCTCATAAGAACAGAGGGCCGCCGGAGCGGCCTTTCACAAGAGTTAACCTGACGCCGCGCTAAAAGCTGCGGTTTCCAGGGCCAATCAGTGCATACAGCCCTGCAAGCGCCGTGAACGGCGCATACGGCGCGAAGAACTCCCTGACCTCCTGCTCGGTGGCCCGGCGACCCAGGCGGGCCAGCCGCCCGACCAGCTTGATGTACGCCAGGTCCCCGGCCGGCAACTGGTCATCGCGGCCCTGGCCGTGCACCGCCAGCTTCTCCAGGGTCCAGGAGCCGACCTCCCTGATCTTGCGCAACCGGGCCCACGCGGGCTCGTGCTGATCGAGGTCGACGCGGCCGGCCTGGACCTCGCGGGCCGCACGGATCATGGCCAGCGAGCGCCCGTGCGAGAGGTCGCAGGCCTCGAGCTCTGGTGCGGACCTCGCGGCGATGGCGGCGGGCGATGGCGAGTCGCGAAGGTCAAGCCCGGCGTCGTGGCGACCGTAGCGCCAGACCAGCCGGCGCTGGATCTCGAATGCCCGCTCGGCTTCGATCAGCTGTTCAGTGATCGCCCACGACAGCGCCTGGAACGGGTCAGCCATCCGCCGCGGGCGGCTCCACGGCCTGCGCCGGATCGCCGGCCCGATCAGCGGGTCGTTGCGGAAGGCGCGGTGGAAAGGGCGAAGGTCGTGATCCAGGGCCAGGGCGAAGCGCATCCGGTCCAGCCCCCACGCGGCCTCCACGGGGCAGCTGCCCTGGGAGCGGATCCTCACCGCGCCGCCGGTCACCCGGGCGTGCACGTAGACGGGCTCGTCCCCGTAGTGGAGAAGGCGGGCCAGGCCCTCGGAGCGCCGGCGCGCCACGCCGTCACGGCCGGGCCCCGGAAGCCGGTAGTGCCCGATCGGCACGAAGTCGCGCTCGATGACCGTCATGCCGCCCATCGTGGCGGCGGGCCCAGACGCGACCTGTTGCTCAGCGACGAAGGAGATGGACGTCGACCAGGAAGGAGCGGCTGGCCATCACGTCCTGGCCCCGGCGGCGGGCCTTGCGGCGCGTGAGGCGCGCCGGCTCCCGCCTGCGAAGCACGCGGACGATGACGAAGGTGGCCATGCCCAACAGGAAGCCTCCGGCGGCCGCCACGACCGGCGCCGCGAGCTGCGCGGCCATCGGCCGCTCGAGGGCCGCGCCGATCGGCTGAACCGCCCGCACCTCGGAGTTATGGACCGGCACGGGAAGTGCCGAGGACTCGGTGATTCCTGCTTCGTCGGTCACAGGCAGCGAGTCTAGCCCGTTGCTCAGCGGTCGGTTCCCGGGTGGATCTCCTGCGGCTCGTACTCACCTGTGGGGGCCGCGGGCACCGCATCGGGCTCAAGCAGGCGCTCGTAGATCCGATAGCGCTTGACCCAGACGCCGCCCATCATCGCGACGGCCTTGACCATCGGCTTGTTGTTCTCGAGGATCCAGCCCATCTCGCCGCCCTTCTGCTTGGTGCGCTCGGCGGTCTCGAAGTGCTCGGCGTAGAGAGCCGCGGCGATTCCGGTGTGCTGGAACTCGGGCTTGACGCCGAGGAAGCCCACCCGCACCTTGTTGATCTTGCGCAGCGCCCGGAGCGCGCGGAACCAGCCGAACGGCAGGAGGCGCCCGTTGCCGATGGCGGCCAGCACCTGGTTGAAGTCGGGGACGGTCAGCGCAGCCGCGGCCACCTGGCCGGTCGCGTCCTCGGCGATCATCATCCACTCGGGCTCGAGGATCAGCTTGTTCTGCTTGGCCTCGTGCTCCATGGCCTCGACGCGCATGGGCGAGAAGCCCCAGTTGCGGTGCCAGGCGGCGTTGTAGACCTCGACGAACTGCGCGGCGTCGTGCCCGATGTTCTTCTTGTCCATGCGCCGGATCTTGATCCCGTGCTCCTTCTCGATCTGCTCGGCGAGCTCGAACATGACCGGCATGACCTCGTCCTTCTTGTCCACCCAGATCTCGCACATCAGGATGTCGACGGCCTTGCCCATGTCCGCGCCCTCCATGAGCTTCACGTAGTACGGATGGGTCCAGGGCTGGCGGATCAGCGCCTTGCGGTGGTGGCCCTGCACGAGGATCCCGCACTCGTCGTTCATGGTGAAGTCCATCGGCCCGATGATCCGGTCGCAGTTGCGCTCCTTCAGCCAGGCTGCGGCGGTGTCGAGCAGCGCCTTGGCGGCCTCTGGGTCGTCCTCGACCTCGAAGAAGCCGAACAATCCCCAGCGCCAATCGTGGTACTCGTTCATGTCGCGGTCGATGTGGGCGCTGATCCGGCCCACGTCGCGGCCGTCGCGCCGGGCGATGAAGTACTGGGCCTCGGCGTGGTGGAAGAAGGGGTTCTTCTCCTTGTCGAGGAACTGCATGCGCTCCATCTGAAGCGGTGGCACCCAGTTCGGCTCGTTACGATAAAGCCGCATCGGAAGCTTCACGAAGCGCTTCAGATCGCGGCGCGACTCGACGGGCAGGATCTCGACGGGCATCGCGCCGCACCCTATACAGAGATGACTGACACCACTATCCCGGCCGTCGACCTCTTCGAGAGAGCGCGGAACCACGATCGCGCCGAACAGGTGGCGATGGCCCGCGAGCAGGGAATCCTGCCCTACTTCCGCGTGCTGGAGGGCCCTGCGGGCCCGGTGGTGGAGATGGAGGGCTCCGAGAAGATCATGCTCGGGTCCAACAACTACCTGGGCCTGACAGGCGACGACCGCGTGCGCCAGGCCTCGGCCGATGCCCTCAACCAGTACGGCACGGCCGTGACGGGCTCGCGCTTCATGAACGGCACCCTGCCGATCCACCTCGAGCTCGAGCGCAACCTGGCCGAGTGGATGGGCACCGAGGACGCCCTGGTGTTCACCGCCGGCTACCTGGCCAACGTCGGCTGCATCGGCACGCTGCTGCAGGCCGGGGACACCGTGATCTGCGACTCGGGCGACCACGCCTCGATCCTCGACGCGGTGACCCTCTCACGCGCCCGCATCCGCCCGTACCGCCACAACCGCCTGGACAAGCTGGAGCAGATGCTCCAGCGCTCCCAGAACGACGGCGGCGGCGTGCTGGTTGTGGTCGACGGCGTGTTCTCGATGGAGGGGGACATCTCCGACCTGCCCGAGATCGTCCGCCTTACCCGCCAGTACGGCGCCAGGCTGATGGTCGACGAGGCCCACGGCGCCGGCGTGCTCGGCGCTCGCGGCGCCGGTGCCTGCGAGCTGTTCGGCGTCGAGGCCGAAGCCGACCTGCGCATGGGCACGTTCTCCAAGTCGCTGGCCAGCTGCGGCGGCTTCATCGTCGGCCCTGCCGACGTGATCGATTTCCTGCGGCTCCAGTCGCGCGCGTTCATGTTCACCGCCGCCGCCGTGCCCGCCGCTGTCGGCGCGGCCCTCGGCGCGCTGCGCATCATCCGCTCCGACGAGGGCGTCGAGCTCCTGGGCCGCGTGATGGAGAACGCCGCCTATCTGCACAAGGGCCTGAGCGACCTGGGCTTCCACGTGGTGGAGCCGACAACGATGCCCGACGGCTCCCAGCTGGTCACGCCGATCATCCCCGTCGTCATCGGCGAGGACTGGGAGGCCGTGCTCTTCTGGAAGGAGCTCTACGACGCGGGCGTGTACACCAACGTCGCCGTCTTCCCCGCCGTGCCACACGGCGGGGCGCTGCTGCGGACGAGCGTCATGGCCACGCACGAGCGCGACCAACTCGACCGGGCCATCCAGATCTTCGGCGAGGTTCGTGACCGCGTGGTCTCGAAATAAGCACACGATCTTGTCCGAAATTTCACAAACCTGGCTGTGAACGAAAAGCCCGCTCTTAGCGGGCGAGGTCGTGAAGATCCTGTTGACGGCCACCACGGATGCGCTTAGGTTGGCGCTTCGCTCGTGAGCCTGCTGACGGGGATGCGGGAGAGCCGGAAGTTCAGGGAAGGCAGAGACACACCCCGGCACCGGCAGGCTTAAGTCCATAGTCAAAAAATCGTCTCCGGGGGGAGCCTTCATGGGTCATATCGTCACGGCCGTCGCCGCGCCGCAGCACCTGCGTGCACTCGAGCACGCAAACCGAGTTCGTCTTGCCCGCGCCAGCCTCAAGCGGGATATCGCGGCCGGATCCACGACTGCCGCCCAGGTGGTCATCGACATGCCCTGGGAGGTCGAGAGCATGTCCGTTTCGGAGCTCCTGATGAGCCAGCGCCGCTGGGGCCGCGCCCGCTGCCGCCGGCTGCTGCTCTCACTCGGGATCGCCGAGAACAAGCGCATCGGGACGATGACCCTGCGCCAGCGTGTGGCGCTGGCCGATCTGCTGAAGGCCAAGGCGCTGTCCGCCGGCGCGACCCTGGTCGCCCATCACGAGGTGCGCGAGCTCGTAGCCGTTTAGCCAGCGAGGGGGCGTGAGCACACAGGGCGGGTGGCGCCGGGCCGGCGCTACCCGCCCTGTCCCATGAGGGGGATCGGCGAGGAGCCGCCGAGCAGGAAGAACCAGGCGCAGAAGCCGGCGACCGCGATCGTCGCGCTAACGGCCATCACGATCTCGAGCGGCGTGCTGCCGGGCTTCATCTTGATGCCACGCGCCTCGCGCATCTCCACCGCCTTGCGGTTGAGCCGGCCGAGGATGGCCACCAGCAGCGCGATCGTGGCGAACGCCCCCACGGCGGCCGCGCCGAGTGCCATGCCCACGGAGTTCGTCGCGCCCTGAACCTGCCCGCCGACCCACAGCCAGAAGAACGGCACGCCGACCCAGAGCACGAGGCTGCCGAAGAACATGATCACGACGACCATGAGCGCACCGGCTCCCTGCTTCATCAAATCGTTCACCGAAACGACCTCCCCCCTGAGCGGGTGCTGAAGATACGACGGAACGACGGGAACACGACCGCAAACACTACGGCCCCGACCAGCAGCACGGCGCTGAGCACCAGCAGGCCGGTGGCGTGGATCACAAAGTTGATCAGGAGGCTCACTGCAACCATTGCCGCGACGCTGCAGGCGGCGGCCAGCAGGGTGGTGTGGGAGCGGTAGCCGGAGAAGTGATCGCGCACCGCGGTCTCCAGGCCGGCCAGGAACCCGAGCGTCAGGCCGGCGACGAAGGCCACGCGCCCGCGAGGCGTCTCGAGCTTGAACACGAAGAACGCGAGCACCAGCAGGACGATCGCCAGCAGCACCACCAGCTCGGTCAGCGGGAACTTCCCCCAGGGGGCGGGCGGGCGCACGCCCCCACGCCGAGGCCCGGGCCTGGAGGGCGCGGCGGCGGGCGTCTGCGCCGCGCGGCGTGCACGTGCGGCATCACGCTCGGCGCGAGCGCTCCCGGCCGGCGAGATGTCGGCGTCGCTGATCCGCTTTCGGCTGCGCTTGCCCATCAGCGGCTCAGCTGCCTGTCGGGTGAGAACGGGGTCGGGGCCGGAGGCCGCGCCCCTGGGCTAACGGACAGCCCGAGGAGATGACGACCCGCCACCAGTTCATCAGCAAACCGATCGGGCCCCATCGAGGTCGGACTTCCCAGGTCTTGCAGCTGCGCTCGCCGATCTCGTAGCTCCGGACACGGGCGCCGCGGTGCTCCTCGGGAGCAAGAAGCATGGCCTCGATCAGACGGCGCTTCTCCTGCTCCTCGAGCGACCGCAGGCCGATGGCCTTGCGGTTCCTGTGAAGCCGCTCCACCAGGTCGTCCCGAACCAGCTCGAGGTCGCGCAGCGAGAGCAGCCGCGGGCCGCCCCGGCGCGACCCGGCGCTCCAATCGAATCCCAGCCGCGGGAAGGTGCTGCAGCAGAGAGCGGACAGCTCGGACTCGAGCCGGGCGATCTGATTGCGGAGGGACTCCTTGGCGGCACGCTCATCGACCTCGATGGTGCGCGGGAGGAACGACTCGGGAAGACCCGGGACCTGCGGACTGAGCACATCAGGCATGGCCAAACCCTCTCTCCGAAGACCGGTAAAGCCTACCATCAGGCGCCCTCGCCGGAGATCATCTCGGCCACCGTCCAGAGGGCCTCCTCGACGCTCAGCTCGGTGATTGCCCCGACGCGGATGGCAAGCAGGAGAGCCCGGCTGGATGCCTTGCTCACCTCGCGCTCGGGATCGGTGTCCCCGAACAGCACGCCGAGCGAGCGCTCGCGGTCGGCCACCATGATCTGGGAGCGCGAGAGCGGGCGGCTCCCCTCTCCCTGCCCCAGCGTCTCGCCGTCGTGCGAGAGCCTCAGGCCGGGGTCGCCGGACACCTTGTCGGCGTCGAAGGCGAACACCCCGACGCCGGTCTCCGAGATCGCCACCGTGATGGCGTCGGCCAGCAGGTTCCGGCTACGCAGGCCGCCATGGAACAGGCGGTCGATGGCCACCTCCTCGGGCGGGGTCCGCTGCGAGTCCGGGTCGATCCCGATCTGGCGGAAGAAGATGCGGTAGGCCGCCGGAACCTCCTCCTGGCGCAGGTTCACGGCCTTTGCGCCCGTGACCCGGTCCGACATCATCCGCAGTCGTTCGCGGACGCCGCCCGGGCTCCGGGCCGTCAGCTGCCCCGGCTTGTCGGCCGCGATCACCATCCAGTGGAGGCCCAGGCTCGGGAACTCGTCGGCCAGGTCCGGCTCGATCCAGCCGTAGGAGGAGCGCTCCGGGATCATCGGCCCTTGCCCGCACCGGGCTTGACCAGGTCATCGATCCGCGCGCTCAGGGGCCCGGCGTCGATCCGGTTCAGCGCGGTGCCCTGGACCTTGCCGCCCGGCTCGGCGAAGACCGTGGTGGGGCAGCTGCCAGCCCGGTACAGGTTGAACACCGCGGCGTCGTTGTCGGCGGCGATCGGGAACGTCCAGCCACCAGCACGCACCAGCTGGCCGGGCACCTCCGGGTGGTTCACGTCGGCGATGATCCCCACGAAGTTCACCCCGGGATAGTCGGCGCTCACGGCCTGGGCCGTGTCCAGCTGGAACTGGCAGCCCTTCGTGACGAACGTGAGCACGATTGGCTTGTCCTGCAGGTCGCAGATGTTGACCACCGTGGGCCCGTGCACCTGGCACGCGGGCTGGGAGCCCTCATTTGCGGCGCCCCCCGAGGGCTGTCGCACGTTGGCGTCGGCCTTGCTCCCGGACAGGGCAGTGGGAGCAGCGAACTCGGGCATGGTGGAGCCGGGCTCCAGGCCCAGGTAGCCCGTGCCGGGCGGCGCCGAGGTGGCCAGGGCGATGATGATCGCGATGATGGCAGCCACGCCGACCACCCACGTGTAGCGGTTGGCGATCTGCTTGGGGTCCTGCTTGTCGGACCCCTTGCCGGAGCCCTCCTCCGGGGCCTCATCCATCTCGGCGAGCCGCTCGGCCGCAGACTTTCGCTCCGAGCCCAGGTCCCCCAGGCGATCGTCAGTCATCGGCCCACACGAGCGCCGCGGGTAGCGCGAGCATCACGCCGAGCAACGATACGCCCAGGCCGACAACGGTCACCAGCCCGAAGTCGCTCAACATCCTGATGTCGGATGCGATCAGCACCGCAAACCCGGCGGTCGCCGTGATGCCCGAGGCGAACACGGCTGCCCCGGTCGACCCGTACGCGCGCTCCAGCGCCTGCCTGGGCTCCAGCCCGCCCAGCCGCTCCTGGCGATAGCGCGCCGACAGGAGCACGCTGAACTCAGTGGAGATGGCGATGACCACGGCGCCGAGCGCGGCCGACATCGGGTTGAGCGGGATGCCCAGCACGAACAGGATCAGGCTGGCCCACCCCGTGGCAAGCGCGATCGGAATCAGCGGCACCGCCGCCTGGCGCACGCTACGCCTGACCGCCAGCAGCGTGAGGAAGACCGCCAGCAGCCCGGCCACGAGCACCAGCAGCCTGCGCCACGGCGCCGACAGGTCCGCGTTGCCCTGGGCCGCGAGCACCGGCAGGCCCGTCACTGCAGCGGTCACGCCCACCGGCGGATGCAGCTTCGATCGCACCTCGTTGATCACCTGCTGCTGGCGGTCCAGGGGCATCAGCCTGATGCCGAATGCCAGGTTCGCGGTCTTGCGGTCCGGCGAGAGCACCGACTGGAGGAAATAGGGCGGGACGGCCGCGAGCAGCGCATCAACCGACGCGCGGTCCTGCGCGACCCCGCCGAGCAGGTCGGGGAGCGAGAGCGCGGGGCACAGCTCGGGCGCGCCGGCGTCCGCGTTGCAGACATCACCCTCCTGGTATCCGTGCGCGTCCAGCACCTGCTGCTGGAAATCGGCCATCCAGCTGACCACGGCCGGGTCGGTCACGTCGTCTCCGTGGACCGTCACATCCAGCTCGCCGGAGACCCCCGTCGCGTCCTGAAGCTCATTGACGTCGCGCAGCGCCTGCAGGTTCTGGGGCACCAGCTCGCGCAGATCGGACACCACGTGGAGCTGGGTGTCGGCCGCCCATCCCATCGCCGCCAGGGCAACCGCCACCGCCAGCGTGCGGCGCGGGTTGGCGAGCACCGCCGAGAGGGTGCTGCGCCACCAGCCCGTGATCCGCGCGCCGGCGCCACGGAGCCGTACCCGGGCGGCAGCGATCGGCGGGATGCCGGACACGCGCGAGCTGATGCGGTGCGCCGTCTCGCGAGCCCTCGGCATCAGTGGGGGCACGTCGTCGGGGCGCGAGGGCGCATCGCTGAACCGGGCCAGGGCGGCAAAGCCGGCGGTGAGTGCGCAGCCGAGCGCCACCGCGACTCCGCCGACGACGATCAGCCCAAAGCCGCGGACCATCGGGACGGGCGAAAGCAGCAGCGCCATGAACCCGACCGCGGTGGCCAGCCCGGCGCTGGCGATGGTCGGAGCGCCGGCCGCCGCGGCTGCCGTCGCGGCCACGTCCGGCGTGGCCGCGGGGTCGCCGACCCGATGCTCGTTGAACCTCGACTGAAACTGGATGGCGTAATCCACGGCCAACCCGATCAACACGGGCAGCGCCGCGACGGAGGCCATCGTCAGCCCCGCGCCAAGGGCCGCCAGGGCCCCGAACGTCACGCCGGCGGCCGCCAGGGCCAGCACCAGTGGCAGCAGCCTCAGCGGCGACCGGAAGACCAGGGCCAGCGTGGCCGCCATGACCAGCGCAGCCGCGATCAGCAGTACCAGCAGCTGGCGCTGCACCGCGTCGGCCAGCGAGTCGACCACCACGGGCACGCCCGTCACCACCAGGCCGTCGCCGGTCTGGGGCTTGAAGAGGGGATCGGCCGCGGCCCGGCGGATCAGGTCGATGGCCTGGCCGCGCTCCTCCTGAGTCAGGTCGGGGCGCAGCCGGATCTGGACGACAGCCGAGTTGGGCGAGGGGAACAGGGCGGAGAACTTGGCCTTGGGCCCGTTCGCCGGCTGGCCGCCATCGAAGACCAGCTGCGCAACGAACTGCGGGTTGTCGATCGCCGGCGGGCTGGTGATCCCGTACTTCATCCCGAGCGCCATCAGCTGCTGCTGGAAGGCCTGCTGGACCTGCGCCTGCGCCTGCTGGGCGGCGGCGTTCTGCTCGTCCTCGGAAAGGCCCTGCTTGGCAGCCGCCCGCCGCGCGGCATCGGCCCGCTGGGCGGCCACCTGCTGCTGCTGCTGGATCTGGCTGCCGAGGTTGGAGCTCAGCTCATCGGCGGATCGGCTGATGAACGTGCCCGGGCCATAAACCACCTTGGCCGGCTTGAGCTTGGCCAGCGCTGCGCATTCGGGCGGGAGCTTCACCGACGGGCTGGCCGCCGGGGTGGCGGCGATGCAGTCCTCCATGTCGGCCAGCCGCAGGAGGTCGGGGCCCAGGAGCAGCTGCTGGAGGTCGTCCTTCACCAGGATCACCACCGGGTCGTCGCCGAAGGCCTGCCGGGCCGCCTCCGTCTGCGCGTAGGTGTCGGACCCCGGATCGACGAGGGTGTCGATGGCTGTGCTCGGCCTCAGGGTGACCGCGGCCAGCAGCGCCCCGGCAAGTGCCAGGGCGCCGACTACCAAGAGCGTCAGGATCGGCCGCCGCACCACGGCACGGACGATCCCCGCGAAGAACTCTCCCTTCAGCACCCCATCAGGTTATGGGGCTGACGGCTACTCCATCCCCAGCGGGCCTGCAGCTTCTCCCGAAAGGAACTGGCGGACGAACTGGTTCGGCGAGTCAAACAGCTCCGACGCGGGGCCCTGCTCCACGATCCGGCCCTTCCAGAGGACCGAGATGAAGTCGGCCACGCGACGGGCGGACATGATGTCGTGCGTGATGACCACGTACGCGCCGCCGTTCTCGTCGTGGATCTCCTTGATCAGCTCGCACAGCAGGGCCGTGCGGACCGGATCGAGGCCCGAGTCGGGCTCGTCGAAGAGCACGATGCTCGGGTCCAGCACCAGCGCGCGGGCGAAGCCGGCGCGCTTGCGCATGCCGCCCGAGAGCTCGTTCGGCATCTTGTCGGTCGCGCCCGCGAGCCCGACCTCCTTGAGCCTGCCGCCCACGATGTCGGAGATCTCCTCTTCGCCCTTGTCCGTGTGCTGTCGCAACGGGAAGGCCACGTTGTCCCAGAGGTTCATCGAGCCGAAGAGCGCGCCGTCCTGGAAGAGGACGCCGAACTTCTTGCGCATCTCGAACAGGTCCTCATCGGCCATGTTCGGCACGGACTCGCCGTGGACCAGCACGTCGCCCTCGTCCGGGTAGAGCAGACCGACCATGTGCTTGATGCACACGGACTTGCCGGTGCCCGACGGGCCGAGGATCATCGAGATCTGGTTGTCCGGGATGCCCAGGTTCAGGCCGTTCAGGATGGTGTTGCGGCCGAAGCTCTTCTTGACGTCGATGAACTCGACGGCGTCGGTCGAGCCGTGAGGACGGCGCAGGCCGGTGTGCCACTGGTAGGGGTCCTCGCCCGGCCGGGTCTGGTCGATGATGTTCGTGGGGATGTCCGCCTCGTTGGGGTCGTATGCGCCCCGAACCCCCTCGGAGGTCATCTCGCTCTGGCCCTCCATGTCCTGCGGATCGTTTGCGTCGCTCATTCTTTCTCCTGACTCCTGTTAGCCGCCGATTGGGGCGCGTGGGTCCTGCCCCCAGAAAACCTGTGTGCCGAGCATCCCGATGAGATGCACGAGCACGGTGTTCAGCACCATCGATTTTGCCGTCGCGGTGCCCACGCCGACGGGACCACCCGAAGCTGTATAGCCGTAGTAGAGCCCCACGATCACAATCGCAAAGGCCATGGACATGGCTTTGATGATCGAGAACAACAGATCGGGAGGGTTCTGGAACATCCAGAAGATCAGGAAGAAGCCTCCGGAGGAGACCTCGCCGATCTGCTGGACCACCGCCAGATACGAGGCGAAGAAGCCCGCTCCGATTGCCGCGGTGTACATGAAGGGGAAGACCAGGATGGCCGCGAACAGCCGGGTCGCGCAGAGGAAGGTCATCGAGCTGATGCCCATGACCTCGAGCGCGTCGACCTCGTCGGTGATCCGGGCGGCGCCGATCTCGGCCACGATTCCGGTGCCGACCTTGGCCGAGAGCATGTAGCCCCACGCGTACGGGATGACCTCGCGCAGGTCGCACCAGGCCGAGAACACGCCGGCGTAGGCCGGCGAGCCGACCGAGCGGTTGAAGTACGCGCCCTCCAGGCCGCAGGTCAGCCCGAGGATGAAGGCCAGGCCCCAGATCACCAGGGCGGAGCCCAGGATCAGGATGCCCGACTGCCGAAGCGCCTCGCCGAAGAACTTGAAGACGCGGCCGCCCAGGACCTCGCCCGTGACCGTGATGCCGAACTTGACGATCTCCCCGAACGAGGCGATCCACTCGCGCGGGACTGCCGTCCAGGTATTGCCCATTACTTGATCACCGAGATCTCGGGGTGGGTTGCCAGGAGGACCTGCGTGAAGACGTAGTTGAAGGCGAACACCGTGGTGGTTGCGGCCACCACCGCCTGGTTGACCGCGCGGCCCACGCCCTCGGCGCCGCCCGATGCGGTCATGCCCTTGTAACAGGAGATGATCGCGATGATCGCCCCGAAGCACGTGGTCTTGAGGACCGACCCCCAGAGGTCCGGGATCGAGGCGTTGGTCAAGAGGGTCGAGAAGAACGGGCCGAGTGGCGCGTTGAAGGTCAGCGTCGCGATGACACCGCCGAGGATGCCGAAGAGCAGTGCGTAGATGTTGAAGAGCCCGGTGATGACCATCAGCGACAGGAAACGCGGCACCACGAGGTTCTTGACCGGATCGACGCCGAGCACCTGGAGCGCGTCGAGCTCCTCGCGGATCTTGCGCGCGCCGAGATCGGCGGTGATGGCTGTGCCCGCGACGCCGGAGACGATGATGGCCGTCACGAACGGGGCGAACTCGCGGATCGAGGCGAGGACGAAGAAGCCGCCCAGCCGGTCGATGGCTCCGAAGAGGATCAGGAAGTTGCCTGCCTGGAGGCCGGGGGCGCCGTAGCCGAAGGCGACGGTCGAGACAAGGAGCGGGAACCAGCAGAGGCGCAGCGCGAACAGGAACTGGTTCACGAACTCGCCGCCGTAGGGGTAGGGCGGGCGCAGCGCCGAGACCACGGTCTTGCCGGTCAGGATCATCATGTCGCCAACCTGCTCGAGCCCGTCCTTCATCGGAAGAAAAGCTCGATCGGCTACTGCACGAATCACAAGACCTCCCCCGGTCGTTGCGGACGCGGATCACGCCCCCTCATCAGGATCATAAGCCTATGGGATACGTCTGCATGAATCAAAGCCGGAGCAGGGGCAACAACTGGTATGTTGGCCCGGCTTTGAGGAGAGGGAGAGCTACCCGCGTGCTCGCACGCATCGGCATGGGTGCAGGCGCCATCGCGGCGGCGCTCGCGCTGGCGTCATGCGGCGACTCCCAGACGGCCGACACCGATACCAGCGGCGGCTACAAGGTCAGCGCCAACGCGGACTTCCCGGACAACCAGAAGCTCGCGCGCACGTCGCAGCTGCGCATCGAGGTGACCAACGAGGACACCCGGACGATCCCGGACGTCGCGGCCACCGTTCTCGGCTTCGACTACGAGCTCAAGGATCCGAACAACCCCGACCTTCCGGATCCGGACGTGGCCGACCCCGAGCGCCCGCAGTTCGTGGTCGATCGCAGCCCGATCGAATACATGAAGCCGCCCGAGGAGGCCGACCCGTCGCTCGTCGACAAGGAGGTCGCGGTTCCCTACGGCCGGCAGACCGCCTACGTCGGCACGTCCACGCTGGGAGCGCTGGCGCCGGGCAAGGTCGCGATCTTCCGCTGGGATGTCACGGCCGTGAAGGCCGGCCCCTACAAGCTGACCTGGAACGTCGAGGGCGGAGTCGAGCCCGGCCAGTCCGCCGAGGGCTCCGACGGCCAGCCCATCACGGG
>JAXDIE010000064.1:0-14203 GCA_034664165.1 Thermoleophilaceae bacterium
CGAACGCCCGCTGGGGCGCGCTCCTGGAGGGTTTCGGCGATCGCCGCCTGGAGCTCCTCCTTTTCGACCGGGAGCTTCTCGTTCAGCTGGTCGACCTCGATCAGGCCGCTGAGATCGACGGTCTGGACCGGCGCGGCCGCTTCCCCGCCACAACCCGCGGCCAGCGTCGCGAGCGCCAGTGCTGCCGCCAATTCGATCGCCTTCGTACCACGCATTACTGCCTCCCGACGTGTAGATCGATGGCGTGCGGCCGGCGACTGCCAGCGTCCGGGAGAAGCTACCGCTCTCCGTAACTCCGGGTCAAGCGCCCCGAGGGGATGGGATTCTTCGTCCCGAGGGTCAAGGCCGAGTAGGAAAAGAAGTGAGGCGAGCGGTCGCCTCAAAAGGTTTGATGCCGGTTGATGCCCGGCGACCTCCTCCGGATCGGCCCCAACAAAGAGCAAAAGCCGCCTGGCGAGAGGCGGCTTTCGCATAGCGGGGGCGGGATTCGAACCCGCGACCTTCGGGTTATGAGCCCGACGAGCTACCTGACTGCTCCACCCCGCGTCGTGCCTTAACCGTAGCACCGTGAAATCGACGGGGCGGCCAGAAGGGCGACAATGCCCAGCGTGACCACAAGCACCCGCGTGGCGATAGTCGACCTGGGGACCAACACGACCCGTCTGCTGGTCGCGGACGTGTCCGAAGGCCGGGTCCAGGAGCTTGAGCGCCTGACCACCATCACCCGCCTGGGCGAGGGCGTCGACGCGACCGGCAGGCTGGCCGAGGGCGCCATGGATCGCGTCCGCGCGGCCGTGGCCGGATACCGCGAGAAGATCGACGCTCATGGCGCGACCACCGTCAGGGCACTAGCGACGAGCGCCATGCGGGACGCCGCCAACGGGGAGGACTTCCGCCACCAGCTGACCGAAACCTTTGGAATCGAGCCCCTCACCATCCCGGGCACCGAGGAGGCGCGCCTGACCTTCCTCGGCGCTACGAGTGCGCGACCGGCGGGCGGGCCGCCGGTGCTGGTCCTGGACATAGGCGGCGGGAGCACCGAATACACCGTCGGCGTGCCGGGGCGGGCGCCCGATTTCAGCGTCTCGACCCAGGCCGGCTCCGTCCGCCAGACGGAACGGTTCCTGCTGGATGACCCGCCGACGGCAGTGCAGCTCGAGGCCCTGGCCACCGAGGTCCTGGGGATAGTCCGCGCGGAGGTGCCGGAGGAGGTCCGCACCCAGACCGGCCGCGGAATCGCCGTGGCGGGCACCGCGACGTCGTTCGCGGCCATCTCCATGGAGCTTGATCCTTACGACCCCCAGCGCGTGGACGGGTACGAACTGACCCTGGCCGAAGCCGAGCGCATCACCGCCTGGCTTGCGGCCATGCCCCTCGCCGAGCGCGAGCAGATCGTGACGGGCCTCCATCCGGAACGGGCGCCGACCATCGTGGCCGGCGCGGTGATCCTCGTGGAGTCGATGCGCGCCTTTGAGCTGGACAGCGTCGAGGTCAGCGAGGCGGACATCCTTCACGGCGCCGCGCTGGACGCAGCGGAAACCACCTAAACAGCGGCCCGCTCAGGGTCGCCCCCGGGACATCCCCCATATACCGGGCCACCCTGGCCCGTAATCTGTGTCAAGCGAAGTGGACGATCGAATGATCAACACCTGCCGGGTAGTCACGGACGCGCCCGACATCCTCGGGGCCGTCTGATGATCGGCCTCGCGCGTTTCTCGATCCGCCATCCCCTCGGGGTAATCGCCCTGTGGCTGCTGCTGATCTTCGGCCTGATCGTCGGCTACATCAACCTCGGCGACAACTACAACGCCAACTTCGGATCGTCGGATACCGACTCGGAGCACGCCTACGAGATCCTCGGCGCCGCCTTCCCGGACCTCTCGGGCACCGAGGCGCAGATCGTCCTGCACGCGACCTCCGGGAAGCTCACGGACCCAGCGACCAAGAGCGCCATCGAGGGCATGCTCGACCAGGTCTCCCAGCTTCACCACGTCTCCGATGTGGACGACCCGTTCAAGAAGTCGAGCGTTCAAACGGTCTCCGACGACGGCACGATCGCCTTCTCGCTGGTCAAGTTCAACCAGGAGTACAGCGACCTGGATCCAGAGAGCATCACCCCGCTGCTCACGACGGCCCAGAAGATCGAGGGCCCGAACCTCCAGATCGAGTTCGGCGGCAACCCGATCGAGCGGGTGACCATGCAGCAGGGGCCGGGCGACTCGCTCTGGGTGGGGCTGCTCGCTGCCATTGTCGTCTTGCTCATCAGCTTCGGATCGCTCCTGGCGATGGGCCTCCCGATCGTCACGGCACTCATCGGCCTGGGCACCGGAATGACGATCGTCGGGCTGGTCTCGAACCTGATCGACATCGTCGACTTCTCCACCGAGCTCGGAGTCATGATCGGGCTGGGTGTCGGGGTGGACTACTCGCTGTTCATCCTCACGCGGTTCCGCGAGATCTACCGCCAGCGCAACGGCCACACCCTGACCGGCGCGGAGCAGGTCGAGGTGAGGAACGTCGCCATCGAGCTGGCGATGGACAGCTCGGGGCGCGCCGTGGTCTTCGCGGGGATCACGGTGATCATCGCCCTGATGGGCATGTTCTCGCTCGACTTCGAGTTCATGAACGGGCTTGCCATCGCAATGTCGATCGCGGTTTTGGCGGTGCTCCTTTCCTCGCTCACGGTCCTCCCCTCTCTCCTGCGCCTGCTGGGCATCCGCGTCGGCAAGCTCAGCCGCCGCCGTCGTCGCGATGCCGAGAAGAGCGTGGTCCGGGTAGGCGTGATCGAGCGCTGGGTCGGCTTCGTCCAGAAGCACTCGATGATCACGGCCCTGCTCTCGGGCGCAGTCGTCATCGCCCTCGCCGTACCCGCTCTGGGAATCAGGCTCGGGAGCAGCGACGCGGGCAACTACAAGCCCGACCAGACCACGCGCAAGGCCTACGACCTCCTCTCGGAGGGTTTCGGGCCCGGCTTCAACGCGCCGCTACAGCTGGCAGTGGAGCTGCCGAAGGCCGATGACGACTTCCCGGCGTTCCAGCTGGCGGAGGCCTTGAGAGACACGGACGGGATCGAGTCCGTGGACCGGCCGAAGATCAGCCCCGGCCGCACCGCCGCGTCGGTGATCGCCTATCCCAGCACCTCCCCGCAGAGCGCGGAGACCACCGACCTCGTCAAGTACCTGCGTAAAGACGTGGTTCCAGGCGTCGAGACCAACACCGGCGCCAAGATCTTCATTGGCGGCGCAACGGCCGTGCAGATCGACTTCACCAAGCTTCTCGCCGAGAAGCTCTTCCTCTTCGTCGGCACGGTGGTGTTGCTGTCCGCGCTGCTCCTGCTCGTGGTCTTCAGGTCATTCGTCATTCCCCTGCAGGCCGCGGTGATGAACCTGATGTCGATCGGCGCCTCGATGGGCATCGTAAAACTCGCGTTTCAGGATGGCCTGCTGCCGGGCATGACGCCGGGGCCGATCGAGTCGTTCCTGCCCGTGATGGTCTTCTCGATCGTGTTCGGGCTCTCGATGGATTACGAGGTGTTCCTCATCTCGCGAATCCACGAGGAGTGGCTGCACAAGCGAGATCACACGCTCGCAATCCGCGAGGGCCTGGCGCGGACGGGGCGCGTGGTCACGGCCGCCGCCGCCGTGATGGTTGTGGTCTTCGGCGCCTTCATCCTGTTCGGCGAGAGAACCCCGGCGATGTTCGGCCTGGGCCTGTCCGTGGCGGTGCTCATCGACGCCTTCATCATCCGAGTGGTTCTGCTGCCGGCGGTACTACAGCTCATCGGGCCGATCACATGGAGCTTCCCCGCCTGGCTCGACTGGGTCCTGCCCCCGCTTGCCGTCGAGCCGCATGAGGACGCCGTCAACCGGCGGCCCTGGAACATCTGGATCAAGCTCTTCTGGGGGACTCTCGTGGTGCTGCTCGTGGCCGGCGCGATCGTCTGGATCGTCCTGGACTCCGACAATGACGAGAAGGACCACCCCAAGGTCGTCAAGGTCCTGGCGGAGGAAGGCACGGTCAGGGCCAAGGTCTCGGCACCCGGCAGCGTCGTCGACCCGGGATCGCTCGCGGTGAACTTCCCCGGCACCGGCCGGATCAAGTCGGTCGCCGTGGACACGGGCGACCAGGTCCAGAAGGGCGATGTCCTGGCGGTCATCGAGAACGCACAGGCCCGCGCCGACCTTCGCGCCGCAAAGGCACAGCTGTCGGCGGCCGACGTGGGGGCGCGTTCGGGCTCGGCGCAGGGCCACCAGGCGCAAAACGCGGTGAAGGCCGCCCGGCGCTCGCTCAAGAGCAGCCGATCGGTCACACGCGCCACCAAGCGGAGCATGAGCTCCGCTGTCAGCAGCGCCAAGGACTCCGAGCGCCAGGCCTCGAAGGGCCTGAAGCAGGCGAAGAAGGCCGAGAAGAAGGCATGCGGTGGCAGGCTCCAGGATCCGGAGGCGGTAGCGGCCTGTGACGCGGCCAAGGCGGCGGTCGACGGCGGCAAGAAGGAGGTCCACCAGGCCAAGGCATCGGTCAAGGGCGCGAAGAAGGAGCGCGATGTGGGCTCCGCACAGCAGAAGGACGCCGTCCGGGCGGCCGAGAGCGGCGTGTCCAGCGCGCGCCGCGCGGGTGGCGTCTCCCGCGCGCAGAACTCCGGGAACGGGCCGCCCATCAGCGCGGCCGAGATCCAGGTCAAGAACGCGCGCCGCGCGCTGAACCGGACCGCGCTGCGGGCGCCGGCCGACGGCAAGGTCGTGTCCGTGGGCGGCCGTCCCGGCGAATACATCGGCCAGTCCGCGGCCGGCGCGGCCCCCGGCGGCGCGGCCCCCAGCGGCGCTTCGGCCGGAGCCGGAACTCCCAGCGGGTTCGTCCTGCTGACCGACGTCGACCGGCTCGAGGTAGATGCCAGCTTCTCCCAGAAGGATGCCGTCGACATCGAGCCCGGCCAGGCCGCCAACGTGACCCTGCCCGCCCTGGACGACAAGAAGCTCTACGGCAAGGTTGTCCGGATCTCACCCAGCGGGGCCCCAGGGGATGAGGACACCAAGTTCGTGGCCACCATGTCCGTCAGCCGCCCGCCGTCCGGTCTGAGGGTCGGGCAGACCGGCGTGATGGAGGTCGAGACGGGTCAGGCGAAGGACGCCGTCTACATCCCGACCGGCGCCGTCCAGACCACCGCCGGAAGGTCCACCGCGGCCGTCATGAAGGACGGCGTTCCTCGCCTCCGGCGGGTGAGGATCGGGCTCCAGGATGAGTTGACGACCCAGATCCTGAAGGGGATCAAGCCCGACGACAAGGTGATCGTCGGCATCCCCAAGATCAACACCGACCGCTGACCGGGAACCCGCCCGTGAGCCCCGAAAAGGCCGCTTTTCAGGCTACCTAAGCACTACGTAAAGACTTGGCAAAGCGGACGGATGTCCGAGGTTTACAAATGAGGTCGAGGGCTATACTCAGCCCATGGGGTTGAGAGAGCGCGCAAGTGCTCAACCTTCCCCTCATAGGTCCGGGCGTAGCCGCATCGTATCGGCGCCTCCCGCCGTCCGGACCACCTAAATGGGTCCCTGAGGCACGTACCCCTGCCCGTCCTGGGGACCCGCGAAACCGCCCGGTTCGCCGGGCGGTTTCTCTTAAGTCCTACGCGAGGTTCGATTTACGCGGGTATGCGATCGACGGATCGGTCAGCACGTTGACCAGCGCGGGCTTGCCCGAAGCGAATGCGCGCTCCAGCGCGGGGACGAACTCCTCGGGTGAGGAGACCAGCTCGCCGTGCCCGCCGAGTGCCTCGACCACCTTGTCGTAGCGGCACTCCGGCTGGAGGTCGGCCGCCACGGAGTAGCCGTACAGGAACTCCATCGGGTGCTTCTCCAGCCCCCAGATGCCGTTGTTGCCCATGACCCCCACCACTGGGATCCCCAGCCGGACGAAGGTGTCGAACTCCATGCCGGCAAAGCCGAAGGCGCCGTCTCCGAGCAGAAGACAGACCTGGCGGCCGGGATTGGCGATCTGGGCGGCAAGGGCAAACCCCGGGCCCGCGCCCAGGCAGCCGTAGGGGCCAGGATCCATCCAGCAGCCCGGCTGGTAGGTCTCGATCATCTTGCCGGCGTAGGAGACGAAGTCGCCCCCGTCGCCGATCACGATCGTGTCGCGGTCGAGGACCTTGGCCAGCTCGCCATAGACCCGCATCGGGTGGAGAGGGCCTCGCGGGTCCGCCAGCTCCTCCTGCTCGCCGGCGCGGACCTGGTTCTCCTCTTCGCGCAGGCCGGAGATCCAGGTTGAGCGGCTACCGCCGGACGCGGCTTCGCGAAGCGCGTCCAGCGTGGCCGGGATCCCGCCGTACAGCTCCGCCTCCACCGGCCGTGGATGGGGCCTCTCGCCCTTAGCCGAATCGAGCACGATCAGCTTGGTGTCCTCGCCGAAGGAGCCGCCAAAGCCCAGGCGGAAGTCCATCGGCACACCGATGACGAGTGCCACATCGGCACCCTTCAGGCCGCTGCCGCGCGCACGGGAGAAGAAGTTGGGGTGATCGGCCGGCAGGCATCCGCGGCCCAGCCCGTTGAGGAAGACGGCGATGCCGAGCTCCTCGGCGATCGCCTGCAGCGCATGCTCACCATGGCCGAAGTAGAGCCCGGTGCCGGCCATGATGGCGGGCCGCTCGGCGCCCCGCAGCAGCTCGATCGCCCGATCCATAGCGGAGCCGTCGGCACAGGCCGGAGCGGCTGCCGGGTCGGGAAGCGTGAGCGGGGTGTCGGGCGCAGGGGCCTCGGAGAACACGATGTCCATCGGGAAGTCGACGAACGTGGGCCCGCTCGGCGGCCCCATGGCAGTGGTCAGTGCCTGATCCACCAGGCCCGGGATCTCGGCCGTGCTGCCGGCGGTTGCGGCAAAGCGCGTGAGCGGCTTGACGAACGGCACGTGATCCATCTCCTGGAGCGACCCCATTCCCCAGCGCATGGCCGGCGCCCGGCCGCCCAGCGCCACCATCGGGGAGCCGTTCTGCGACGCAGAGCCCATCGCGCTCATCCCATTGGTCACACCCGGGCCGGCAGTCAGGGCGCACACGCCGGGCTGGCGAGTGGCCTTGGCCCAGCCCTCGGCCGCGAACCCGGCCGTCTGCTCGTGGCGGACGTCGACGATGTCGATGCCCTCCTTGAGACAGCCGTCATAGATGGAGAACAGGTGGCCACCCGAGAGGGTGAAGAGCTTGGTCACGCCGGCGGCCTTGAGGCGCTTGGCCACGAGGTGGCCTCCGTGCACCGGTGCGCCCTCGGTCATGGCTTGGGCGGGGCGCGCGACCCTGGGATCTTGTACGGCTCGGAGCGCTTCTCCGAGCAGAGCTGGATCGGGTCGCGGGAGTTGCCGCCGACGCTGCCCTTCGGCGGGCCGTTGCACTCGGTGCCGTCGTTGGCCTGCGGTGAGGGCGAGAAGGCCGGGGGCTTCTTCGCGTTCCAGATGCCCATGGTGCCGCCTCGGACCTGCGGGAACTTGGTGCCCGAGAACAGATGGTCGGGCGTCTCGAAGCAGGGCGGCTCGGCGCCGATGCCGGCCGGGAGCCCTGTCTCGATGGGGTCGACCTCTTCCTTGCCGGTGGTTGTGTTGTCGCAGGTGAAGGATTCCATCGCGCCGTAGGAACGGGCCCGGCGCAGGTAGTTCGGAGTCGGGTAGCCGGTGCCCCGGAAGATCGGCGGGGTCATCCTGTTCAGCGCCAGGGACCTGCCGTCGATCATGGCGAACTGGCCCAGCGAGCCGTGCTGGCCGCGGCCCGTGTTCGTGCCGGGGGTGATGCCCGCGCCGCCGGCCGTGAGGAACTGCGCGAGCTGCACCTGGCCGTAGTTCACGTAGGCAAGGATCGGGTTGAGCTCCGGCAGGAACTTGTGCAGGCCCTCGAACAGCGGCCGTGCGCCGCGCAGGAAGCGCTCGGCGGCGGGCAGGCCATTGCGCGAGGCGTCGACCAGCGGATTGAGCTCGTGCAGGAGGCTCTCGAGGTCCGGTGAGAGGTGCCCGAGGTCGCGGACGGTCGGGCCCAGGTCAACCGCGACCGGCTTCAGGTCGTTGACCAGCGGATCCGTGTTGTCCGAGAAGTCGTCAAGGCGCGCGAGCGTGGTGCGGGTCTCCTTGAGGAAGGTCGGGAAGATCTGGAAGATCTGCGCGAGGGCACCCTGCTCGGACGCGGTGGCCTCGAAGGTGTTGTTGGAGTTGGTGACCAGCTGCCTGAGCGCGCCTTGACGCTCGTGGAGCGCGCCGAAGACCACGCCCGTGTTCTTGACAAGCTGCCGCGTCTCGGCCTCCTGCTGATCCAGGATGTTGAAGACGTCGGCGCCTTCGACGGCGGTGCCGGTGAGGTTGCCGAACGCGTCGTTCAGGTCCTCGGGGTAGCTGCCCTCGGTGACCTTGGCGAACTGGCTGCTGAACTGCCGGAAGGCCCGCTTGGTCCGCGGGTCGAATATGCGCAGGATCTCGTCGAGCTCCGTGGTGGGCGCGATGTTCGTGGCCTTGATCATCCCGCCGTCGGGGATCTTCGCGACGGTCCGGCTGCCCGGTGTGAGCTCCACATAGGTCTCACCCAGCAGCGTCTTCTGGCGAAGGATGGCCCGGGTGTCGCTCGGGATCGGCGCGTAGGGCTCATCGACGTCCATCGTCACGATCGTCCGGTTGGACGGCGCGTCAAGGACCTTCTGGCGGACCGTGCCCACGGTGACGCCGGATATACGGACGTCGGCCTCCTCGGCCAGCGTCGCGGCCTCGGGGAACGCGGCAACCACCCTGTAGGCCTGCGGCTTGAGTGGGGTCGGCCCGCCGAAGGAGATCCACAGGAAGAGCAGCAGGGCGAAGCACGACAGGGTGAAGAGCACCATGGCGGCTATGCGGACTGGGGATGGGGCGTTCTTGTTCATACGGGGCAGAGTGGGTTGTCGCTGGGGGCCTGGCCGAAGACCAGCGTCAGTGCGATCTCGGCGAAGGCATCGGCAAGTGGCTTGGGCAGCTGCTGCGCGAATGCGGCCGCCTGGGCATCGAACAGGCCCTGGACACCCTGGCAGGAGAGCTGGAGGAGAACGCGTCGGAACGGGCCGTTGGCATCACGCGTGGAGAAGACCGAGTTGCCGTTGGCCGCGACCCAGTGGAGCCAGAACAGGTAGCCCTCGCGGCGGTTGCGATTGGTGGTCGCGTTCCCGGTCAGGCCCTCGGCCCCGCTGACCGGGCGGTCAACGTGCTCCTGGGCCTCGCCCTTGGGGTTGAAGGCGAGCATGTTCACGAAGCGGTTCAGCTCGAGGAAGCTCGTTGTCAGCTCGGGTGCCGCCTTGCGGAGGTTGGTGGCTGCCGGCCTGAGCTCATCGCCCACGTAGGGCTTCGCATCGCGCACGAACGGCCGGATGTCGTTGCGTATCTCGGGCTCACCCTGACGGGCCAGCGGCAGAAGGTCGTCGTTGGCGTCGTCGAGCGAGCGCAGGGCCGGCTCGAGCGAGCGCAGTGTCGGCCCGAGGCGCTGGCCGAGCGTGTTGACCTTGCCCAGGGTCTGGCTGCTCTGCTCGAGCGCCCCCGGAAGCAGGGCCACTGCCTGTGAGATGTTGGCGTCCTGCGAGCCGAGAGCCTCGAACGCCTGGCTGCCGGCATGCACGAGGGTCGTCAGGTCCTTGTCGTTGTCCCCGAGCGCGTTGGTCAGGACCCCGTAGTTGTGGATCAGGTGCGCCAGCTGGGTGCGCCTCTGGGCCAGCGCCCCGGCCACCCGCTGGATGTCGCGGTGCAGCGGCGCGAAGCGCTTGAAGACCTCGCGCAGGTCGTTGCCGTGGTTCTTCAGGCCCTCACCTGCCCCGTTGACCAGCAGCTGGAGGTAGGCGCGTGTGTCGGTGTCCAGCGTCGAGAGGATCTCGTCGGGATCGACGTCCGGTGCGGTGTTCTCGACCGGCACGTTGCCCCCGGCCTTCATCGCCGGCGCGCTGCTGGTGCCCGGATCGAGCTCGATGAACATGTCCTTCAGCCCGGTTCTTGGCCGCAGCAGGGCCGAGGAGTCGGTGTGGATGCGCGACGCGAACTGCGGATAAATGTCCATGCGCACCACGGCCAGGCCGTTCTGCACGCCCACCGCGCCGATCTTGCCGACCTCGACCCCGGCGATCCGCACACTCTGGCCCTGGCCCGGGACAACGGCCTGGGCATCGGTGAAGGTCGCATTCATCGCGACGCGCGGCTTCTCCAGCAGCGGGAACACCGGGCGCGAGTCCTGGTTGAGGACGATGTATGCGCCCACAGCCAGCGCGGTGGCGATCAACGCGATGATCGCGATGAAGGAGGTCAGGTATTTCCCGATGGCGCGCCTCATTGACCTGCGTCCTTCATGGCCTGGGCCAGGTTGTCCTTGGTCAGCGTGGACGGCCCGTACACGCCGAGCGGCTCGAGCTTCTTGAGCTGGCCGGATGAAAGCTCCGAGATCATCTTGTCGATCTTCGGCTGGAGTCTGGCGGCGACCTCGGCGGCGTTGGCCGGAGCCTCGTTGTCCATGTTGGACTGCCCCTTGGCGAACTCGGCCACCTTGGCTGCGGTGCCGGGCGCCGGAGTGCCGGAGACCTTGCCTGCCGAGCTGACCACGATCGGGGGCTTGCCGACCGCCGCATGGAGGTTGGGCGGCTGCTGGTCCTCGCAGGGCACGTCGGGCCGGTGCGCGGGAGGATCGGCCAGGACGCCGTCGGCATCAAGCGGCGACGCGGGCTGAACCGCGTTGACCGTGAACGGGTTGGTTCCGAAGATCGGGGTCAGCTCGGGCTCGAGGAAGTTGACAACCGTCTCCGCGCCGCCCAGGCCCAGGACGCGGAAGACCGGCGAGTTGGCGTCGTTCTCGCGGCTCTCGCCCGAGAGGCCCTCGAGGGAGCGGGGGAACAGGTGGAACGGCGGCTCGCCGGACTGCCCGTTGGGGCCGCCCGCGGGACCGTCGTTGCCGGCGTCCTCCCAGTTGGTGTCGTTGGCCCACGGAACGAGCACGCGGTTCTGGCAGCGCGAGAGCGCCCGCGCCTGCTGCAGGAGCCTCACGGTCTCCGGGTTGAGCTTGGCCAGCTCGGGAACCGTGGGCCGGAGCTCCTGGGCCAGGCCCCGCAGCTCCGGCTTGGAGAACAGCAGCCGCGTCTGATGCACGAACGGGTAGAGCTTGGGGATGGTGTCCGCCGAGGACCTGGCGGCCGGGAGCGCCGCCGTGGCGAAGCTGTTCACGCCCGGCAGGGTGTCGTTGACCGACTGCAGCGCGGGCCGTCCCACCGTCACGGTGTTGCGCAGCGCGGGGATGGCCGCCGACAGCGCGGATTCGTGGCTGGCCAGGGCGCCGGCGAAGCGGTTGAAGTTGGTGACCAGGCTGGCCAGCTCATCCGGGCTCTTGGTCAGCGCGGCCGCGACCTTCTGCTGGCCCGCGATGACATCGCCCAGGTCGCCGGGCTCCGTGCCCAGAGTGGCGCCGTTCGCGATCGACAGGTCGCGGTAGGCGTCTTCCCAGTACTTGATCGACTTGTTGAAGCCCTCGGCACCGCCGCCGCCGAGGGCGTTGCGGCCGTACTCCTGGAACAGGGTCTGAAGGTTCTTGCGCGTGTTGCCCTGGAGCGACGTGAGCACATCGCCGAGCGACACCGGAGTCGCGGTCTGGTTCACCGGGATCGTGCCTCCGGAGGCCAGGTCGGGCGAGGACGGCGAGCCCGGCGACAGGTCGACGAAGAGGTTGCCCTCGAGGAAGATCCGCGGCCGGACCTTGAGCTCGGCGTCCTGGTGGATCGGCAGGCCCTGCTTGCTGGTGATCTCGAGCTCGACCCGTGCCGCGCCGGAGCCATCGGGCAGCGGCTGGACGGAGCTGACCGAGCCCACGGGCACGCCCGCTGTGCGGACCGGGGCTCCCGGAGCCAGGTTCTGGGCCGTCTCGAAGACCGCGCTGAAGCGGAACGGGCTGGCGAACGGGTTGGGCTGGGCATAGGCCAGGTAGATCGCCACGACCGTGACGACGGTCGCGATCAGGCCGAACCGGAAGGTCGACATGCCCCTGGGCCGCGAAGCGGGTGTCTTCTTCTTGGCCATCGCCTAGGGAGCCTTCCTCAAGGAGTACTTGTCGCCGGAGTCGACCTTCTTGAGGCTCGGAACACCGGTCCAGGTGGTCGGCACCTTGACGGGGAACGAGTCGTTGACGATGCCCAGGTGGCCGCCCTCCTCGTCGTTCTTGTAACGGATGCCGTCGCTGATCGGGCCCTTTGCGTAGCCGAACTGCCCCGTGTTGCAGTTGGCCTTGTCGTCGGCCGTGAGCGATGCCTTGTTGGCGGCGCTCAAGATGATCGCGTTGGGCCGGGTCGCTGGGCCGAGCGGGAACGCCCTGCTGTATGGCGTCTCCTGGTCAAGCGGGATGCTGGCCGGCCGCGAGTTCTCCGTCGAGCCCAGGCGGTTCTCCTGCATGAAGTTGTCGAAGTTCAGCTCGATCCGCTCGGACGTTCCGCCATCGACCTGCTGGGAGATGTGCTCGCCCAGGCCGGTGAAGAAGTAGTTCGTGAAGTTGCAGACCGTGTTGACCGGCGCCGTGTAGGTGATGGCCGGCGCGAGCGACGCGAAGGCGTAACGCAGGTCCTTGGTGCCGCCGAGCGTGTTGGGGTCGCGCCCCAGCTCGTCCAGCGCCTTGAGGGTGCCCTCCAGCTTCTGGCTCATGGAGACGGTCCGCGGCAGGGTGTCCTCACCCTCCTCGAGCGCGTCGTTCACATCGGGAAGGGCGTGGGGAAGGATGCGCACCGCCGGCTGCAGCTTGGCCGACAGCTCGGCGAAGTCGTCCAGGAACGGCCTCTGGTGGACGAACGAGGTGGTGGCCTGCGTGAGCGTGGCGGGCGTCTCCGAGATGGTGGCGCGCAGCGCCGCTGGATCGTTGTCGATGGCCGCGAAGGTATCGGCCATGCGGGTGAACAGCTCGGCCTGGGCCGCCGCCACCGGGGCCAGCTCCTGCGCCACCGCGCCGATCTGGGTGAAGAACTGGTCGAGCTGGGTGCTCGGGTCGTTCAGGGCATCCATCACGTTGGTGAGGGAGCCGAAGAACTCCGGAAGGGCGCCGATCGCCTCGTTGAGGGACTGGCCGCGCCCCGCAAGCGCATCCCCGAAGCCGGCCAGCAGCTGCCGCTGGTCGTCGCGGTTCTTCTGGTCGAAGGTATTGAGGAAGTCGTCGAACTCGACGATCCGGCCCGCGTGGTCGACGGGGATGGTGTCGCCTGGCTCGTAGGTGGCCGTGGCGCTGCCCACGTCAAGCTCCACGTACTTCAGGCCCAGGGCCGAGCGGGTCCTGACAATCGCCGCGGTGTCGACCGGCAGCGGGGAGGCCGACTTGTCCAGCTTGAGCCCGAGCACGGCGATGGCGCGGGTGCGGCCGTTCTGCTCCACGGTGGTCGGCGTGATCGAGGAAACGGCACCGACGCGTGTGCCGCCGATCCTCACGTCGTTGCCCGCGACCAGGTTGGCGCCGCTCGGCACCTCCACGTTGATGTCGTAGGTCGGCACGAACGGCAGGCCCTGATTGGCGTTGTAGGCCAGGAAGACCGCGACCACGATCACGAGCGCGGTGACCGCGCCCACGAGAACCGGGCTGGCGACGATGGCGGCTGTTGTCCCGGTGCGTCTCATGGGCCCAGGAGGAAGTCGAGGAGCTTGCCGCCGCCGCCGGTGCCGCCCTGCGGCGTGGGGGCGGTGGGCCGGGTGTTCGTGTTGGTGTTGCCGGTGTCATCCTGCTGGCGCTTCTGGCCGCCGAGGACGCCCGTGAGGCCGTCGATCAGGTCGCGGACGTCCGGGATCAGGCCGGGCTTGCCGTCACTCGGCGCGGAGCCGCCACCGGAGTCGCCCTGGCCGGCGGCCGACGCGGGGTCGATCGACTTCTCGGTCGCCCTCCCCGCGGCTGCGAAGGCCGGGTCGATCGAGGACTTCTTGACCGTGCTCGCCGTCGTGGCCTCCTCGCTCTGCTTGGCCTTCTTGTTGGCGGACTTCCCGCCGAAGTCGGAGATGTCGCCGCTCTCGGCCTTGCCGTAGTCGTGGCCGTCGATCACGCCGGTGGCATTCTTGATCCCGGCCTGGAACGGGCCGAAGAAGGCGTTGCAGCGCTCAATCTGCTCGCGCGACGGATCGGCGATGAAGAAGCTGCAGTTGTCGACCACGCCATAGATGCGCAGGAAGTGACTGATGTCGTCGAAGCCGTTGATGGCAAGGGTCTGCCAGTACGCGTAGTCGAGGA
>JAXDIE010000126.1:0-56605 GCA_034664165.1 Thermoleophilaceae bacterium
GCAGCTGGGCCTGCGCGGCGGATGATGACACCCCGCCGGACCCCTCCAGCGGCGACCTGACGGGCTCCTACCCCAATCCGACCGTCAAGAACGGCGCCATCACCTCGTCGAAGCTCGCAACCTTCCCGGCGGTGACCCTGAACGCACCGACCTACAACTGGTCGGCGGGCGGCTCCTTCTGCCACGGCACGAACGGCCCGTATCCCACGAACACGACTTCATCGATCGAGTTCACCCACGAGGAGTTCGACCTCACGAACATCGCCGACCCTGAGACGCCGGGGTGCTACGCCGATGTCACCGGACTCCCGAGCGGCACGTACGTGATCACCGCTTCGGTGACCTGGCCGTCGAACTCGACCGGTACTCGCCAGATCACGTTCTACACCGGTTCCGTCGCCGCGCTGGCGACCAGCGAGGTGCCGGCGACCACCGGCGGCCGCCCGACCTCGCAGACGATTTCCCAGGTTGTGCGCAGTCCGGGCCTCGTTGGCCTGAGGGCCCTCCAGACCTCGGGGTCGGACCTGACGCTTGCCAGCGGCGAGCTGTCGGTTGCCTGGGTGGGGCCGTAGGGAGTCCCCCCGTACGGGGAAGCAAACCGGGGCAGCGCCGCAGGCCTATAACGGACGTTCGGTAGCCTGAGCGCCCATCGACCGTCGCCAGGAGATCATCCGCACCGCCACGACCCTCTTTGCCGAGGATGGCTACAGCGCGGTCGGGATGAGGGCGATCGCGGATGCCGTGGGCATCCGGGCCTCGAGCCTGTACCACCACTTCCCATCGAAGGTCGACCTGCTCTACGCCGTCTGCCACGTGGCCAGCGAGGCGTTCACGGCGTCCCAGCTGCCCGCGCTGGCCAAGCCGGGCCCGCCCGCCGAACGTCTCAGGCGGGTCATGCGGGAGCACATCCTGTACTTCCACGAGCACCGGCTGGAGGAGACGGTCGGCCGGCGGGAGCTGGCCACCCTGCGGGCAGAGGCCCCCAAGGACTACGAGAGGCTGCAGGCCACCCGTCGCGAGTACCAGGATGCAATCCAGGAGGTGATCGAGGCGGGCGTGAAGGACAAGGAGTTCAAGGTAGCCGACCCCAAGCTGGCCACCCTGGCGCTGCTGGGCCTCGTGAACTCGATCCCTACCTGGTTCCGGGACGACGGGCGGGACTCGATCGAGAAGGTTGCCGACGCCTTCGTCGAGATGGGGGTCGGCCGCCTGATCGCTGCCTGACTTGCAGGCGGGCCGAACGTTCGTTAGGCTAGGTGAGTGGACCGCAAGCAACTGAAGACGGCACTGGCCGAGGCGGACGTTCCCGTCCTCTTGATGGTGCTCACGCACCTGACCGGCGACCCGCGCTGGCTCGAGGATCCGTACCGGCCGCGCCGCGACTCGCGGGTATTCGCCGACGAGTCGGGGGGCCTACCGGATGCCATCCAGAGCGAGATCCGCGCGGCGGCTCTTGATCTGCTGGCCGCCGTGGACGCCGACGAGCAGGGTGAGCTGCTCGACGATGACCTGCTGGGCCGGATGATGAGCGCGTGCGTCGGTGAGACGGTGCCGCCCGAGTACGTCGCCGTGCTCCTGGAGGAGATGGGGCTGCGCACCCCGCCGCCGCTGCCGCAAGTGGATGTAGGCCCGGGCGAGTTCCGCGTGCTCGTGGTGGGCGCAGGGCTCTCGGGTGTCTGCGCCGCCGTGCGCCTGAAGGAAGCCGGCATCCCGTTTCTGGTGGTCGAGAAGAACCCCGACGTCGGCGGGACCTGGTTCGAGAACCAGTACCCCGACGCCGGCGTCGACACCCCCAACCACTTCTACTCGTACTCATTCACCCCGCATCGCGACTGGGAGCACTACTACTCCAAGCAGCCCGAGATCTTGCGCTACATCCGCGAAACGGCTGACCGTTTCGGCATCCGTGAGGGCATTCGCTTCTCCACTCACGTAACGGCCACCCGCTACGACGATGCAAGCCGGACGTGGCACACCACCCTGATCGGCCCGGATGGCGAAGAGGAGACCTGCGTGACGCAGGCGCTCATCACCGGCACCGGGGCGCTGAACGAGCCGAAGCTCCCGCCGATCGACGGGCTAGGCGACTTCGACGGGCCGCTCTTCCACACTGCTCGGTGGCCGAAGGAGCTCGACCTGGCGGGTAAGCGCGTGGCGCTGGTCGGCACCGGCGCCAGCTCAGTTCAGGCAGCACGCCTCACCGCCGAGGAGGCCGATCACCTCACGGTGTTCCAGCGCTCACCCCAGTGGGTCATCCCGAACCCGATCTACCGCGCCCGGGTAGGGGAGGGGAAACGCTGGCTGCTGATGAACGTCCCCTTCTACGCAGCCTGGTACCGCTTCACGCTGTTCTGGCGCTACGCCGACAGCCTCCATCCCCACATCCAGGTCGATCCGGACTGGCCGTACCCCGAGCGGGCCGTGAACGCTCGCAACGACAAGCACCGCGAGTTCCTCGCGGCCTTCATCGAGGAGGAGCTGGAGGGCTGCCCCGACCTGATCGCCAAGGCCGTGCCCGACTACCCGCCCTACGGCAAGCGGATGCTGCTGGACAACGACTGGTTCAAGACCCTGAGGCGCGATGACGTGTCGCTGGTCGACCAGGCCGTGGCGCGGATCACGCCCGATGGCCTGGACACCGCCGATGGCGAGCACCATCCGGCCGACGTGATCATCATGGCCACCGGCTTCCACAGCACGCGCCTGCTCTGGCCGATGGAGGTGTGTGGCAGCGGCGGTGTGTCGGTCCGCGAAGCATGGGACGACGACGACCCCCGGGCCCATCTGGGCATCACGGTTCCGGGCTTCCCGAACCTGTTCATGCTGCTCGGCCCCAACACGGGGCTGGGGCACGGCGGGAGCGCCATCTTCCACATCGAGGCGCAGGTCAACTACACGATCAAGTGCCTGGCCCACATGATCAAGAACGGCATCGGGTCACTCGAGCCCAAGCGGGAGCCCTTCGAGGAATACAACGCCCGTGTCGACGCCGCGCACGAGCGCATGGTGTTCGCCCATCCCGGGATGAACAACTGGTACAAGAACCGCGCCGGGCGGGTAGTCGCCCTTTCGCCGTGGCGTCTCGTGGACTACTGGGCCATGACCCGCGAGCCCCAGTTCGAGGACTTCGAACTCGAGCTCGCCCGGCCGTAGTAGATTCCGATCGACCACCGACCGGAGGTATCGAGATGGCAGATCTGGGCCAGCGTCAGATGGCAAAGCTCCCCGGCGAGACGGCGGACGAGAGCGCGAACGCCGGCGGATATCTTCTGGGCGCGATCGTCCTCATCGCCGGCGGCATCGCCCTCTTCCTCGTGACGGTCAGCGTCACGGCCAAGGTGGCCGGCGGAACGCTGGCATTCATGGGCGTCGCGCTCATCATCGGAGCGATCTGGGTGCGCGCGACCGGGAGCTGACCGCAGCCCGCTAGGTCGGGTTCGATAGCTGTGGGCGACCGGTGAGCCCCAGCAGCCAGATATAGGCCAGAGCCTCGCGCGTGTCCGCGGTGGTGTCGCCAGGGGCCCGGACCGACTGCGCGGTGAGCTCCCAGGAGGCCGCGACCACCGCTCGTGCGACCAGGCGGGGAGGGGGGGACAGGCTGGGGTCGACGCTGCGCACCCACGCCGCCACTGCCTGGAACCGCTCCTCTGCCAGTCGCATCACCCGGTCGCGGTGCTCGAAGCCGGCCTGGCCGACGGTATGGATCTCCATGAGGAAGGCCCGCGACGCGAGGGGGCGGCGCCGTCCCCAGTCCATGAGGCGCTCCGCGGCAAGCGCCAGCGTCTGGGCCGGGGTGGTGGGGGTGATCGCGGCCATGTCGGCGAGGAACTGCTTGCCGAACTCGTCATAGGCCGTCAGGAACGCCTCCTGCTTGTTGGCGAACTGCTCGTAGAAGGTGGTCCTGGAGATCCCGGCGGCCCGGGTGATGTGGGCCACCGTCGCGGAGACGTAGCCGTTTTCGCCGACCACGTCCATGACGGCGTCCAGGATCCGCTGGCGCTGTGAGGCCTGGACCTGCTCGCGGGTGAGGTCGTGGGGGCCCTTGGGAAGCCGGTCGGGGATCTGATCCTGCACGGTCATGTACACCTATGGTACATTACGTGATGTACACCGGCGATACGTCACTCTGGGAGGAGAACCCATGCGCACCAGGAGTCCCCGTCGTAGCAATCGGCTTGTCGTGATCCTGGTTGTGCTGCTCGCGAGCCTCGCGGGCGCCCAGCCGGCCGTGGCGGACGCGCCGAACATCGCCTCCGGCAACGGGATAACCGTCTCCGGCTGGCGCTGGATCACCTCCAGGACCCTCGAGGTGGACATCTCCACCGCGAAGGTTGCGCCGGTGGCGGTGAACGGCCCCAACCGCGTTCGCATCACCTTCCCCAACAACTACTTCCAGAGCGGGTCGACCCGCTTCCCGGTCCTGTACCTGCTCCACGGTGGCGCCGGTGGCAACTCCGCCCAGTGGACGACGGGCGGAGGAGATGTCGAGGGCATCACCAACAACCGGCCCCTGATCACGGTCATGCCGGACGGCGGCAAGGTCGGCTGGTACACCAACTGGAAGAGCCAGACCCAGGGGGCGCAGAACTGGGCCGACTTCCATCTCAACCAGCTGATCCCGTGGATCGACGCCAACCTCCGCACGATCGCCTCCAAGAGCGGTCGCGCCATCGCCGGCCTGTCGATGGGCGGGTTCGGGGCGGTGCGCTACGCCCAGGACCGCCCGGATCTGTTCGCGTTCGTCGCCAGCTTCTCGGGCGCGGTGGACATGGGTGACTCGGGCACGCGTTCGGTCGTCACCGAGCAGGCCGTGCAGTACGGGTTCAGCGCCAACGGCCCCTTCGGCTCTCCGTTCTGGCCTGCTGATGGCGGCTGGAACGCAGTGAACCCGCTGAACCGTGCCTCACGGCTCCAGGGCGTCGGCGTGGCGCTCTACGCAGGTGGTGGCAGCAACGACCAAGACGTGCTCGAGGGGACCATGAGGGCATCGGCCGACCGCTTCGATGCCGCGCTGAACGCCGCCGGAGTGCCGCACTTCTACTGGATGTACGGCCGGCCGGGCCCCGGGTCGCCATACGGCTGTGACGGCGGGCACAACTTCGGCTGCTGGAACTTCGCGCTGCTCGACGCCATGCCGCGGATCCTCGCGGCGCTGGGGCAGCCGGTCACGCCGCCGCCCGTGAGCGCCTTCTCCGATGGTGGTTTCGAGAGTGCCGGCCTGGGACCGTGGGCCTGCCAGGGCAATTGCGGCGCGGACCACGGTGCGGGGCTGGCCCGGACCGGCACCGGGAACGGCTGGATCCGCAACACGTCCGGCTGGAACGACGTCCACCAGACGATCAGCGTGAACCCGAGCACCAACTACACGGTCTCCGCGTGGATACGGACATCGGCCAACAACGCCGATGGCTACATGGGCCTGCGAACGACCGGCGGACAGGTGCTCGGCGAGCAGCGCTTCGGCAGGTTCGACGGCTACACCAAGGTGTCCGCCACGGTCAACTCCGGCTCCAACAGCTCACTGGTCGTCTACACGGGCCTCTGGGCAAACGGGGACACCTGGGCGCAGCTGGACGACGTGACGGTCTCCCCGTAGGGACACGCCAGGCTGGGAATCAGCCATCCACCACCGTTGTCTGGGCGGCAGCCAAGCGCCGCCTGGACTCGGTGTCGTGGGTGGGGGCCACCACCGTCGGGGCCTCGCGGCAGATCTCGCGCAGGCGGTCGATGCTCGCGCGTGCGCGCTTGGGGTCAACGCCTACGCCGTCGATCCGCTTCTCCAGCAGGGCCTCCTCGCTGTACACGGCATCCCCCGTGATCAGCACCCGCGGCCCCTCGGTGGGCGTGACCAGAACCGACTGGTGGCCGGCGGTGTGGCCCGGAGTCGCGACCATCCTGATGGACCCGTCGCCGTAGAGGTCGTGATCACCGGCCACCGTCATGGGATCGCTGATGCCCTCGGGGCGGTAGCCGCGGAGCCCGGCGCCGCGTGAGGTCGCGGCGGCCCACTCGTCGGCGCTCAGAACCACACGAGCGCCCGGGAGTGGCCCGGTGCCGACGTGATCTACGTGAAGGTGCGTGAACACGTGATGGGTAACTGCCGCCGGATCGAGGCCGGCCTCGCGAAGCCGCACTTCCAGGCGGTCGCCCTCGGTGACCTCGAAGCGCACGGCCACTCGCGCGTAGATGTCCATGGGGGAGGGAGCGAAGTCCGGATCCTGCCCCGCATCGACCACCACCAGCCCGCTCGGGTGCTCGACCGCGAAGCTCCAGACCCCGAGCCAGCCGGTCCACTGCCGGTCGAGCAGGGTCGCCGGCAGGCGCAGGGAATCGCGCGGATGTGGGTGGACCTGCCTACGGTGAATCATCACCCGGCCCGTATCGAGAATATGGACGCGAATCTCAGGCACCGTGCGCAGCCTACGCCTCACCGGTCGGAGATAGTTCGCCGATGACCACCTGGCCGCCCATAGAAGGCGCCCGTCTGCGAGATCGCCTGGCGATGGACGACGAGCGGTTCCTCGAGCTGTACCTGCAGCTACTCGAGGCCTCATCGCCGCGCGTGTTCGCTGACGACCACTACGAGACGGTGATCGGCTATCCGTGGGCCCGGGATCTCGGGTCCTATCTGTTGTCCGACGCCGGGGTCGAACAGCTGGATGAGGTCGAAGAGCGTGCCGCTGCCTATACGGCGGCAGACGGCTCCGGCCCGGCCAGGTTTCCGCTCCTGGCGTACGGGGCGAACCGCTCACCCGAGCGCTTGTCCATGCGCTTTGCCGGGCTGCCCGACGGACACCGGGACGCCCTGGTCCTGGGCGCGACGCTGGCCGGCTTCGATGTGGGGGTGACGGCGATCCCGCCGGTCTGGGCGGCGATGCCGGGCACGTTGATCCCGAGCCCGGAGGCCAGGGTCAGGGTCACGGTTCTCCTTGTAACCGCCGTCCAGTTCGAGGAGCTGACGAAAATGGAGCTCAGCTACCGGGTGGGCGCGCTCGAACCGGTGGAGGTCGTGCCCGACCTCGGCGGGATCTCCATCGGCCGGGCCTTCGCGTTCGTCTCGCGGTTCGGTGCGCTACGCGTGGATGGCACTCCGATCGTGATGCAGGCGATTCCGGCGGAGGGGCGCTCGTATCCGGCGCTGACCCAGGTCGAGATCCTGGATGCCGGCGCGAGACTCTGCCTGGGTGAGGCCGCTCGTGGTGCCGACCTGATCCGCGCGGCGTTCGAGCAGCCGACCGGCTTCATGGCCGAGCACTATCCGACGTTCCGCTCCGCGGCCTTCGACTTCGAGTCCCCGCTCTGGACCCCGATGCCCTAGGGCCAGAAGTCGGGGTGCATGTCAGCGTCGGCACTCACGTCATCGACCCGGACCGACGCGATCACGAGCACGACGTCGGAATCGGAGTCGTTGTGCACGCTGCGCACGACCTCGGGCGCGATCCGGATGGCGGTGCTCGGGCCTGCCTCGAACACGTCCTCGCCGAGCTTGAAGGTGAGCGTGCCCTCCAGGACCAGGTAGAGCTCCTCCTGGGTCTTGTGGGAGTGGCCGTAGCTCCCTCGCCCGCCCGTGTCCGGCGGCATGCGCCGCCAGGTCAGCGCGGTCTGGGCTGCTCCGACGCTGTTGGTGATCATCCGCATCTCGCCGGGGTAGTCCCCGAGCACGTCGGGCACTTCAGCCAGGGGAAGCACTGTGTAGTCGGTCATGGCGCGAGCCTAGAGGACCAGCTCTGCGGCTGTGCGCAGAAGCGGCGCGTCGCCCGTGATCAGCAGGGTCGTGGCCAATGAGTCGCGCCACGCCTCAACGTCGTGGCGGATCTTGTCGAGTGGGCCGATCAGGGCGAGCTTCTCGATCAGCTCCGTCGGGACCTTGGCCGCGGCCTCGTTCTTCTTGCCGTCCAGGTACAGGTCCTGGATCTCCTTGACCTCGGCCTCGTAGCCCATCCGGATCGGCACGTCGGCGTGGAAGTTCTTCGACTTGGCTCCCATGCCGCCGAAATAGAGGGCGTAGATCGGGCGGAGAGCATCCGCCGCCGCCTCGATGTCGTCGTTCACGATCAGGGGAACCACCGCGGCCACCTCAAAGTCGTCGATGGTGTGGCGCGCACCCTCGCGCGCGAAGCCCTCCTCGAGCCGAGGCTTGTAGAGGTCCTCCGAATGGGGCGAGAAGAAGAGCGCGTGCCAGCCATCGCAGAGCTCGGCTGCCAGCGCCACGTTCTTCGGCCCCTCCGCGGCCAGGAAGATCGGGATGTCCTCACGCAGCGGATGGATCGAGCTCTTGAGCGGCTTGCCAAGCCCGGTCCCGCCGGGCATGGGCAGCGAGTAGTGCTCGCCCTCCATGACCACGGGCTCTTCCCGCCGCCAGATGTCGCGCATGATCTCGATGTACTCGCGCGTGCGCGCGAGGGGCTTGGCGAAGGGCATGCCGTACCAGCCCTCCACCACCTGCGGGCCCGACACGCCGATGCCCAGGATGAAGCGGCCGCCCGACAGGTGATCCATGGTCATGGCGGCCATGGCCGTGGCAGCGGGCTGGCGGGCGCTGATCTGGATGATCGACGTGCCCAGGCGGACCCGCTCGGTGCGAGCCCCCCACCAGGCCAGGGGCGAGATCGCGTCGGACCCGTAGGCCTCGGCGGTCCAGATGGAGTCGTATCCGAGCCGCTCGGCCTCGGCCACGAGATCATCGGCGCCCGGGGGCGGCCCGCCTGCCCAGTAGCCGAAGCTGAGCCCGAGTTTGAGGTCCTTCGCCATTCGGGCAGGATATGCGTGGCGCCGGGTTCTTGCGCGGGCGCGATAGCGTGCGCGCAATGGCGAGGGGAACCACAGTTGACGGGCGCACCTGTGTGATCACGGGGGCGGCCTCGGGCATCGGGCGCGCGCTGGCCCAGCGTCTGTCTTCCAGGGGTTGCCCCGTTGCCATCGTCGACTGGGACGAGAACGGCCTGGAAGAGACGCTCGCAGGGATCGACGGGCCGGCGCTGGCCCGCAAGCTCGACGTGCGCGACCGGCAGGCCCACCTGGTGTTCGCCTCCGACGTCCGCGACTGGGCTCCCGAACCGTTCGGGATGGTGGTCAACAATGCGGGCGTGACCGTATCCCAGCTGGCAGCCGACGCCGCGCTGGAGGACGACGAATGGGTCATGGACGTGAACCTCAACGGGGTGCTACACGGCACGCGCGCGTTTTTGCCGATTCTGCTGGAGCAGGGCGATGGCGCGATCGTGAACGTCTCGAGCGTGTTCGGCCTGATCGGATTCCCGTCGCAGACCGCCTACTGCGCGTCGAAGTTCGCCGTCCGGGGCTACACGGAGGCGCTGCGGCACGAGTTGCGCGACACCGGAGTACGTGCGGTGACGGTGCACCCGGGCGGGATCAACACCAGCATCGTCGAGAACGCCCGCTTCCACGCGGACGATCGCGGCAACACCGACAGGACCGTGATGGAGACGGACTTCCGCAAGGTTGCGCGGACCTCGCCGGAGCGCGCGGCCAAGGTCATCCACCAGGGTGTCGAGCGCGGCAAGGACAGGATCCTGATCGGCCGCGACGCCGCGGCGCTCTCGCTTCTCACGCGGGTCGCGCCGGTGCGCTACTTCGACGTCATCAAGATGCTGGAGCCGCTCGTCCGGCGATAGGTCACCCGGCCGGGACCGGCAGGCCGAGCGCCGCTCCGGCAGCGGCCAGCTCGCGGCCCAGCCTGTTCACCAAGCGCTTGTCGATGCCGGTGTCCACCAGCATCGCCTGCGATTCCAGGTAGTGCCGCCACCTTCTCTTGGGAGGCGCCTTGCCGCTTCGGACAACCGCCCGCACCTTCGCGAGCTTGTCGGCGGCAAAAACCAGCTGGGCCTCGCGCGGCGCCGACCTGACCACGGCACGCAGCGCTCCCTTGCGCTGTGGGTAGCTCCTGATCGACTCGTCCTCGGTCAGAAGCTCGACCAACTCGCTCACCGCGCCGCCGAATCCGCGGCGGATGGACGCAACGTTGGTGTCGGTGTCCTCCAGGATGTCGTGCAGCAGCGCGATGGCCAGGATCACCTCCGAGCGGCTCGGGCCGAGGATGGCCGCGACCTCGAACGAGTGGTCGGCGCCCGCGGCGTCCTGGGCGTCGGCGTAGGCGCGCTCGACGAATCCGACGGCTCGCCAGACGAAGGGTGAATCGGGGAGCCGGCCCTTGAGAACGGCCGGTTGCTGGAGGGGGCCCATGCGGTAAGCCTAGGGATCAATCTACCTGCCGGGCATGTGCCCGAACGGTGTGAAAGCCGTGTAAATGGAGGGCCTTCGGGGCGGTCACCGTTTGCTCACAACCCGCGGTTGGGACCGCCGTAGCGTCCATGGCAGGGGATTCGAAATGGATACGACAGCTTCCAGGTTGGTCGTCCGCTCCACCGTCATGCTCCGAGACGGGCGTGCCCTCACCTTCTCTTCGCTCGGGCCGCGCGACGGGCTGCCGGTTCTCCACTTCCACGGTGCCATCGGCTCGCCGCGCTGGCACGCTCCCGAGCTGCACGAGGTGGTCGGGCGCCTGGGCATCCGCTACCTGGCGCTGAGCCGCCCGGGGTTTGGAGGCTCGGATCCACAACCGGGCAGGACGGTCGCCGACTTCGCGGTGGACGTCGAGGAGGTCGTCTCCAGCCTTGGTCTGCAGCGGCCTGCCGTGGTGGGGGTGTCGGCCGGCGCGCCCTATGCGCTGGCCTGCGCGCACCGGTTCGGGCATGCGCTGGCTGGCGTGGCCGCCGTGTCCTCGCAGGCTCCCGGGCACCCGCTCCACGGCCCACGAGGCTCGGCCTTCAGGTACCGGATGGCTCTGGCCCTGCTCCATGCGGCGCCACGGACGTCCGGAGCGGCGGCCAACGCCGCGCTGGACGTGGTGCGCCGGCACCCCGACCTGCTGGCTCGGGGGATATCCAGGGGGGCTTGCCCCGCGGACCGGCCTGCGCTGGCGCGCGAGGCAGGCGGCATCGCCGAGCGAACCCTTGCCGCGTTCGGGGCCGGGGCCGGGGCCATGATCGACGACTATCTGACCTGCTGCGCGGACTGGGGCTTCGACCCCGGCCAAATCGAGGTGCCGGTCCATCTGTGGCACGGGGAGCGCGACCCGGTCGTGCCCCTTGCGCACGCCCAGATGCTGGCGGCCGGTGTGCCTCTCGCCGAACTGACGGTCGAGCCGGGCGGTGGCCATTTCATCTTCAGCCGGCGCCTCCCCGACATCATCGGCCGGCTGGTTCGGGACGAGTCCCCGCGGGAGGATACGCGCGAGGTTCAGTTGGCGGCGTAACTCGGCTCGGGCGCGCCCGAGCGGAGACCGACCACGTCAACCTGAACGCCGTGCTTCGGCGCCAGCGTGATATTTCGCAGGACGATCGGGTCGGGGTCGGGGCGCGTTGGGCGGAGGTCGACGGCCATCACGGCGATTCGGAGGACCTCTGCCATCTCGGCCTGGGCCAGCGCGGCACCGATGCAGCGCCGGATGCCGCCGCCGAAGGGCAGCCAGGCGTAGCTCTGGGCTTCCTCGTCGATGAAGCGCTCGGGGCGAAAGGCCGTGGCCTGCGGGTAGAGGTCTTCGCGCAGGTGGACCAGTGCGATGCCGGGATAGACCTTGATCCCCGCGGGCAGGGCCCAGCCGGCGACGGTACGCGGCTTGGTGAGCGTGCGTTCGGCTGCGTCGATGACCGGCCTCAGGCGGAGCGTCTCCTGCACCACCGCATCGAGGTAGGTGTCATCGCGGCCGGCCGCAATCTCGTCTCGCAACCGCTCCAGCACCGGCGGATTGCGCATGAGCAGCTCGAACGCGAATGCGAGCCCCGTGGCCGTTGTCTCGTGCCCCGCGCCGAGCATGGTGAACAGCTCGTCGCGCAGCTCGACGTCGGTCATGGCGCGGCCGTCGTCATCGTGGGAGCGAAGAAGCAGGGAGAGGACGTCGGTGCGCTCGTCGAGGTCGGGGGCGCTGCGGCGCAGCGCGATCTCCTCGTAGAGGAGGGCATCAGCCGCCTGTCGGCGCCGGGCGAATCGCCCTCCCGGGCTGAGGGGCCCGAGGTCGGCTCGAGCAAGGGCGGACACCATGAAGATCGGGTGGCTGTCGATCACGGCTCCGAGAGCCGTCCGCAGCCGGTCCACCCGCTCCTGATCGGTGACCCCGAAGACCGCCCGGCAGATGACCTCGAATGTCAGGGCTCGCATGCGGTCCCCCATCACGAACCGGCGGCCCTTGTGCCAGCCCGCCACCTCGCGCTCGGCGACATCGCGGATCACATCGCGGAAGGCCGCGACGCGCGAGCCCTGGAAAGGAGGCAGGAGCAGCTTTCGCTGCCTCAGGTGCTCGGAGCCGTCGAGGACGAGCACCGAGTGCGGGCCGAGCACCGGGGTGAGGAACGAGTTGGCCTCCCCTGCGCGCAGGTCTGACTGGTCTCCCGTGAACAGCTCGCGGATAGCGTCGGGATCTACCACGTAGACCCCGGTGCCGAAGCCGGTGATCGTGACTGTGAAGACATCGCCGTAGGCCGCATGCCACTCGGTCAGCGCCGCGAGCGGCTCGCGTCCGAATTTCAGAGCGTTGGCCAGGCCTGGCGTCCGCGGGCCCGGGGGCAGGGCGGTCATTGGCCGGACCCTAACAGCGACCCGCCGTATCATTGATGGCTCTGGGAATCACACCAAGGCTGGGAGGCTCTTGGGCACAAGCGAACAAGGTGATGTGGGCACCGTCACCCTGGTCTTCACGGACCTGGTCGGCTCCACGGAGTTGCTCGACCAGCTTGGGGACGAGCGGGCGGAATCCCTGCGCCGCGCGCACTTCGAGCTCTTGCGTGAGGCCGCCGACAAGCATTCGGGCGATGAGGTCAAGAGCCTCGGCGACGGCTTGATGCTCGCTTTCCGGGGAACGCTCCAGGCGCTGGCCTGCGCGGCGGCAATGCAGAAGGCCGTCGCGGCATTTGACCCGGGCGAGGGAGGACTGGCACTGGGGCTCCGCATCGGCATCAACGTCGGCGACGTTGCCAACGAGGACGACGACTATTTCGGCACCCCCGTCGTGATCGCCAAGCGGCTCTGCGACCGCGCCGGGGCGGGCGAGGTCCTGCTCTCGGACGTGGTCCGGGCACTGGTGGGCACGCGGGGCGGACACGCGTTCCTGGATCGCGGGTTCCTGCAGCTGAAGGGCCTTGCCGACCCGTTGCGGACGCACCAGCTGGACTGGGACGCCGGCACGGGGCTCGCGCCCCGGCGCGGGACGCGGACACTCACCGAGCCGGAGGCGGCAGACGCCTCGCCGTCGATCGACATCCCGCTGCCGCCAGGTCTCGCGCGCGCGGGCGAGGCCCACTTCGTGGGCAGGGCCGCGGCACTGCGCCAGCTCGAAGAGGAGCTGGAGCTGGCCGCCTCGGGGGAGCGCCGGGTGATCCTCCTGGCGGGCGAGCCCGGCGTGGGCAAGACGAGGCTCTCGTCGAAGCTCGCGCTGGGCGCCCGTGAGAATGGCGCCACCGTTCTGTTCGGCCATTCCGATGAGGAGACCCTGGTGCCCTTCCAGCCCTTCATCCAGGCCATCGCGCACTACGTGGAGCACGCGCCCACCGAAAGGCTCCGCAAGGAGCTGGGGGACGGGGGACGGGATCTGCTGAGGCTCGTGCCGGAGCTCCGGGACCGGATGCCCGAGCTGACCCTGCCGGAGGCCCGCGACCCCGACACCGAGCGCTATCGCCTCTTCGAGGCCATCACCAACCTGCTGTCGGCCAGCGCGGCGGAGGCGCCCCTGGTGTTGGTCCTCGATGACCTTCACTGGGCGGATCGACCGAGCCTGCTGTTGCTCAGGCACATCGCGCGGGCGCCAGGTCGTGCGGCTCTTCTCATACTCGGGACCTACCGCGACGTCGAGCTGTCGCGGTCCCATCCGCTGGCGGAGACGCTCTCCGATCTACGTCGTGACCGGCTGTTCGAGCGGATCAACCTGACCGGCCTCACCCAGGGCGAGGTGGAAGACCTGATCGCGGCCTGGGCTGGGCAGTCCCCTCCGGCCGGGTTCGCGGCGGCGGTCTGGAACGAGACCGAGGGCCATCCGTTCTTCGTCCAGGAGATCCTGCGACACCTGTTGGAGACGGGCGCGCTCTACGAGAAGGACGGCCGCACCACGACCCGGCTCTCGGTGCAACAGATGGGCATCCCCGAGGGAATCAAGGACGTGGTGGCCCGACGGCTCGCCAGGCTGGGTGAGCAGACCGAGGATCTGCTGGCGGTGGCCGCCTGCGTCGGGCGGGAGTTCAGCTCGGACATCCTCGAGCTGGTCCAGCACATGCCTTCGGCCCAGGTCCTGACCGCCCTCGAGGAGGCGGTCGCCGCGCGTGTGGTGGAGGAGGTGGGCGGCACGCTCGACAGCTACAGGTTCTCGCACGCCCTGTTCCGGGAGACGCTCTACGACGGCCTGACCAAGTCGCGGCGCGCCCGGCTCCATATCCTCATCGCCGAGGCCCTGGAGCGGCCGGGCGGGCCCGACGGATCGCTGGCCGAGCTGGCACACCACTTCTTCGAGGCGGCCACCGGAAGCGAGGTGATGGACAAGGCCATCTTCTACGCCACGTCGGCGGGTGACCAGGCCGCTCAGCAGCTGGCATACGAGGACGCCGCCCGCAACTACGACCGGGCGGTCAAGGCGCTCGACCTCCAGGGGGTCCGGGACAACAGGGTCTGCGAGCTGACGCTCTCGCTGGGGACGAATGCGTGGAACGCCGGCGAATTCGTCCGGGCCAAGGAGGCCTTCCGCAGAGCGGCCGGGCTGGCCGAGGAGCTGGGAATGACCGGGGCGTATGGCCGGGCAGCGCTGGGCTTCGGCGGGCGCATGGGGTTCGAGATCGGAACGGTCGACCCGGTCCTGATCAACTTGCTCGAGAAGGCGCTCCAGTTCCTGGGGCCGGATCAGCCCGCCCTCAGGAGCCGAGTTCTGGCGCGGCTGGCCGAGGCGCTGGCGTACTCGGGCACCGGCGATCGCGCGCGCCGGGTGGAGCTCTGCGCGGAGGCTCGCAGCCTGGCCGAGCCGCTGGGGGATGAGACCCTGCTCGCCGGGCTCCTTGGCCACGAGAACTGGGCGGTGAGCGATCCCGACAGCCTCGACGAGACCTATGAGCGGTCCAACCGGATCATCGAGCTCGCCGATCGCTCGAGAGCCACATCGCTTCGCATGGAGGGCCGGCTGTGGCGGGTGATGTGCTCGATGCAGCTCGGCGAGATGGAGCGCATGCAGGCGGACATGGCCGAATGCGACCAGCTCGCGACGGAATTCCGTGACTCCTACTACACGTGGATGGTGGAGATGGGGTCGGCCATGCGCTGCTTCGCGCGCGGGGAGATCGCCGACGGGGAGCAGCTCGCGTGGCAGGCCCTGGAGACCGGGCAACTCAGTCAGAACCCGACGGCGATCCAGCTGTTCGGGATCCAGATGTTCCACCTGCGCCTGTCGAAGGGCGGCCTGGTGGAGCTCCATGCGGCGGCGCAGGCGATGGCCGAGCACTTCGTCGCCATTCCGGCCTACCGTTGCGCCCTGGCGGCGATCTACTCGGAGCTGGGCCTGCTGGATGAGGCCGAGCGCGAGTTCGAGCTGCTTGCCGTCAACGACTTCGACCAGCTGCCGCGCGACATGTTCTGGCTGAACTGCATCGACTACCTCAGCTACCCCTGCGCCGCCCTGCATGACGCCGAGCGCGCCCGGACCCTGTACGCGCTGCTGCTGCCCTACCGCGATCGCATCGTCGTGGGCGGCGCTGCAGGGTTCGTCCAGGGCTCGCTTGCCCGGGCCCTCGGCTCCTACGCCGCCACGGCGGGCCAGGACGACACCGCCATCGCAGACCTCGAGCACGCGGTCGAGACCAACGTGCGCGCGGGACTTCGCCACTCGGTGGCCGAGGCCCAGATCGACCTGGCTGCGGTCCTGGGTCGCCGGGCGGGGGAGGGGGATGCCACCCGGGCCGACGAGCTGCTGTACGCCGCCGAGGCCACGGCGACCGAATTGGGCCTGGTGAGGCTTCAGGAGTGCTGCCGCCTGCAGAGGGGCCATGTCCTGGAGCCCGCGGCCGCGGGCGGGGAGCGCACCAGGCTCGGGCGGTTCGCAACGCGAGCCGGCGGCGACATGCGCGCCGCCGTCTCGACCAGGGGGAGGGCCGCCATGGCCCGGCTGCTCGACGGCTCCTCCGACGAGGAGCTGGAGCGCCGCTTCGGCTCGGTGGTCGCCCAGCGGGCGGTGCTCGGAGCCATGACGCGCTCCTTCCAGCCGCGGATGGCCCACGGGTTCGAGGGCAACGTGCAGCTGGAACTCACCCGCCCCCGGGAGGACGACTCCGGCCGCGCCTCGGACTGGTGGACGATCTCCGTGGCGCGCCGCCGCGCAAGCGTCAGGCACCGGACAACGGACTCGGCTGCGGTGACCATCCACTGCTCCGTCCCGGACTTCATCCGCCTGTTCTCGGGCGAGGCCAATCTGGTGTCGGCCTGGGTCGAGGATCGCCTTCAGCTGGAGGGGGACCTGATCCTGGGGTCGCGGCTGATCGAGATGTTCGGCGGGGTCAAGCCTTTCGAGGCCGTGGCCACAGCCGCCTGAACGGCCGGGCGCTAACCGTCGAAGAGGGAGTACCCGTATTCGCCGCGGCGGTACGCGAGCTTGGCGATGGCGATCATGCGATCGTCATCGTTCTTCTCGATCTGCCTGAAGCCTGACTCGACCCTGCCGGCGGCGCGCGTGCAGAAGGTCTCGGCGATGTAGCGCTCCTGACCGGTGGTCTCGACGCCCTGGTCCTCGAGGATCGCCGTGACCCGGGAGAGCACCGCGATCTGCGAGTAGATATCGGCGACGATGTCCGACAGCCGCTTCTGCTGGAACTGCCGCTCGGCGATGTCCCGTCCGTGCTCCCGCAGGAGCGACTCCGAGAGCTCGCGCAGGCGCTTGACCTGGCCGCTGATCGGCTCGGCCAGAGGCGCGAGCTCCGGGTGGGCCAGCGTCACCTTGTCCGGCCTGACCTCACGCTGGATCCTTCCGGCGGCGTACTCGGCAAGCACGCCGATTGCCCCGATCGGGTTGTCCAGGCTGAGCCCAGTGAGGCCCTTCAGCTCCTCGCCGACGGGCTTCATCCCGGACAGCGCGACAAAGCACCGCATCACGTCGTTCGCGCCCTCGAAGATCGGGAAGATCCGGATGTCCCGCAGCATCTTCTCGTAGGGCTGATCGCGCATGTAGCCCTCGCCGCCCTTGAGCTGCAGCGCGCGGTTGGCCGCGTACCAGAGGAACTCCGTGCCGGCCACCTTGCAGATGGCCGACTCCAGCGAGTAGTCCTCAACACCCCGGTCGACCAGGCCGGTGGTCAGATAGGCGGTGGACTCGAGCCCGAAGAGGAAGGACACCAGCCATCCGATCTTCTCCTGGACAAGCTCGAACTCGGCCAGTGGCCGGTCGAATTGCTCGCGCTCCTGGACGTGGGCGATCACCTTGTCGAGGAGCCATTTGCCCGCTCCGACCGACCCCGTGCCCAGGCTCAGTCGCCCGTTGTTGAGGATCTGCATGGCGATCCGGAAGCCGTTGCCAGGCTCGCCGAGCACGTTTTCGGGAGGTATCCGCACATCGTTGAAGTACAGACGGCGAAGATCGTTGCCGCGGAGGCCCATCGTGTCGAAGCGCTCGCCCACCTCGAACCCCTTCATCCCCTTCTCGAGGATGAAGGCGGTATGACGGTCCTCGCCGTCGATCTCGGTGCGGGCGAAGGTCACGAAGACCGAGCCCTTGCTGCCGTTGCCGATGTAGCGCTTCTCACCGTTCAGCTTCCAGGAGCCATCCGGCTGGAGGGCGGCGCGCGAGGCCAGGTTGAACGCATCGGATCCGGCGCCCGGCTCGGTCAGGGCGAAGCCCGCCAGCTTGCGGCCCGACGCCAGGTCAGGCAGGAAGCGCTCCTTCTGCTCGTCGCTGCCGAACAGGACGATCCCCTTCAGCCCGATCGACTGGTGCACTCCCATCACCACCGACAGCGTGCCGTCGATCTGTGCGAAGACCTCGGAGACCCTGCAGTAGCCCGTTTGCGAGAGCCCCTGCCCGCCGTACTTCTCCGGGACGAACAGGCCCAGAAGGCCGCGCTCGCCAAGGCCGCGGATCACGTCGTCGCCGATCCAGCGTTTTTCCTCGATCTTCACCGGGTCGTATGACTCCGCGGCGAACTCCCGCAACGCGGTTGTCAGTGCCTGCACGCGCGGCCGCTCGGTGGCGTCGGGAAGCGGATAGGGGAAGACCATGTCCTCGTGGATCTCCCCGAGGAAGAGGGACTTGGCGAACGATGAAGCTGATTGCCCTGCCACGTGGCGAATCTACCCGCGATGCTCCGATCTGAACAGGGCGGGCCCAACTTGATTACCTTCGTGGAGTGAAGGACCGGCGGGAGGAGGTGCTGAAGGAGATCTACGCTGCTTTCGCGGCGCGGCGGCGGGAGCCCATCCAGGCCCTGTTGCCCGACCACTTCGAATTCCACCCGGTGACCGGCAGGCAGGTGGGCCGTACGGAGCCCTATAGGGGCCGCGAGGGCTTCAGCGAGTACTTCGCCGATGTCGACCGGGTCTGGACGGAGCTCCGGCTGCGGGTCGATCGGTTCCAGCACTCCGGAGACCGGACACTCTGCGTCGGCCGCGCGTGGGCCCGCAACGACGACGTGGTGATCGACAGCCCGACCGGGTGGATCTGGACTTTCGAGGAGGGAACCGCGGTGCCCATCAAGTGCACGGTCCACGACGACCTGATGGCTGCGCTCGAGGAGTTCGGGGACGGCGAACGGGGGTAGATTTCGGCCGACCCCCGACCCCGGCCAAGAGGACTCAGATGGGATGCCCAGTAGTGCACTTTGAAGTGATCGGCAAGGATGGCGACCGGATCCGCAGCTACTACGCCGAGATGTTCGACTGGAAGATCGATGCGGACAACCCGATGGGCTACGGCCTGGTTGCCCGCGAGGACAACGTGACCTCCGAGGGGATCGGAATCGGTGGAGGCATCGGCGGTGGCCCGGAAGGCTATGACGGCCACGTGACGTTCTACGTGCAGGTGCCCGACGTCGAGGCCTCGCTGGCCCAGGCCGAGGCCCTCGGCGGGACGCGCATCATGGGGCCCGAGTCGCCTCCCGGAATGGAGCTCGTGCTCGGTCACTTCAGCGACCCGGAAGGGCACGTGGTCGGCCTGATCCAGGGCTAGGCAGAGCCCGGACAGACGAACGCCGGGGCCCTCCACAAGGTGGGCCCCGGCGCAGTCGGCGCGGCTACTTCTTCTTGGACTTCTTACCGAGCACCTTCACCACGTAGGAGGCCGGCGTCGGGTCGGTGTTCCCGGCCGAGTCGGTCGCCTTGACCTCGAACTGGTGCTTCTTGCGCCTCTCCAGTCCGTTTATCGTGATCGGTGACGTGCAGGGTGTGAACGCCGCATCATCGACGGAGCAGGCGAACGTCTCACCCGTCTCGCCCGGTGCGTCGAATGCGAACGTCGCCTTGACCTTCTTGATCACCGCAGGCGGCGAGCTGAGGATCACCGTCTCCGGCGGCGTGACGTCCTCGATGATCGTGTCGACGGTGAACGTGACCGTCACCGGCGAGGAGACGTTCCCCGCCGTGTCGGTGGCCTGCACCAGGAAGTGGTGGACGCCCTCCGACAAGCCGGTGGCGGTGTCCGAGCCCGTCCCGCTGCACGCTCCGAGCGGAGCACTGTCGTAGCTGCACTCGAAGGTGCTCGGCTCATCTGCCGAGAACGTGAACGTCGCGCTCGCGGTGCCGATTGTCGAACCGTCTGCAGGCCCGCTGTCGATGGCCATCTCTGGCGGATCCGTGTCCGCCACCTCGGCGGTCACGGTCGACGTGGTGACCGTCTGCCCGATCGAGTCCGTGGCCACCGCGGTCAGCTCGACGAAGCTGCCATTGGCGGACGCCGGCACGGTCCAGGTGCCGGTGTAGACCCGGTCTCCGTTCAGCGGCGGCGTGGGGGAGACCCCCAGTGACACGCCGTCGGCGAAGAACTCCACGTCGTGGACCCCGAAGTCGTCGCCGGCGGTGACCGCCAAGTCGGCGCTGTCACCGACTTCGAACACGTCGCCGGAATGCGGCTTGGTGTCCCAGTCGATCTCCGGATCGCCGTCGACCACTGCGGTCATGTCCGGAGCTGCGGGCTTGGATGTGGCGGCCGGGTGCCAGTTCACGTTGCTGGTGGCCACATACGCACCCAGGCCGGGCCCCAGGGGACCGAACCAGTTGCGCGTCGCATTGAGGGTTGTGGCAGGCAACGTAAGGCCGTCGAGCGACTTGCTGGCAATGCCGAAGCCATTGCCACTCAGGTCATTGGCGTCATCGGAGGAACCGCTGACGATGCTCGGCGGAATCAGCGCCCCGCGGAACATGATGGCTGCCGTACTGGCGTCGAAGTCCCCGGTTCCGGAGACCACGCTGTCCTTCAGGTCGAGGCTCGAACCGCTGCCCCAGACCTCGATGCCGTCCTGCTCGATCGAGCTGTCCAGGCCGCCGCCGATGATCTCGGTGTCCTTGATGTGGGGCAGCATTCGGCTGTTGTTCCCGACATCGCCAACTCCGTTCAGCAAACGGTTGTCGATCAGGACTCCGGCGTTGTTGAACCCGCTGACCTCCGATCCCTCGATCGTGACCTCGTTCTGCTTGCCCTCGATCGTGTTGCTCAGGATGATTCCCGTGCCCGTCGTGGACAGCGGTGCCGTGGAGTAGAGCCCGGTCCCGGCGCCGGTCGCGGGCACCAGGCCCTCGACACGCACTCCCTTGATCGACCCCTCGGTGACATCGCCCATCGCGATGCCGCCCTCGACCGCCGTTCCGTTGGCCCTGACCGTCAGGCCCGAGATGTTCACGTGGAACAGCTCGATCGAACGGCGGTGCACGGTGATGACGTTCCCGGACTCGTCGCGCGGGTTCGGAGTCGCCGTTGCCATCGACGGGGCGGTGCCGTCCGGCTGGACGAACACCTGGTCGGCTCCGGCGCCCACCAGCGAGAGGTTCTTCTCGATCTTGAGGCCGCCGCTTCCTGCGCCGCCCGGAACCGGGTAGGTACCCGGGCAGACGTAGATCGTGTCGCCCTGCGCGACCGCGGCGACCGCGGCCGGCAGGGAGGTGTAGTCGGCGATCGGGCACTGCGCCCGGTCGTCGTCCACAGTCACGGTGTTGGCCAGCGCGTCGGCGGGGGCCAACAGGGCCACGCCGACGGCCGCCAAGGTCACGAACCTGTTCTTCTTGAAGGTCCTAGGCATCGTCCCTTACCTCACCTTCAGGTTGATCGTTGACACGTCAGACACGTTGCCCGGCCCGTCGATCGCCGAGGCGACGACGGTGTAGCGGCCCTTGGGCAACTTCTTGGCTGGCTTGACCTTCCAGTGGTCGGTCCCCGTCGCGATGATCGAGTAGGGGAAGGCGCACGTGGTCGGGTCGAGCAGTGCTCCTGTCGCCGACAGGTACTGGCACTTGCCCTTCTTGACCGACTTGGCCACGCTGACCTGCACCCGCTGGATCGAGCCGGGGGCCGGGCTCAGGCCCCCGCCACCGTCACAGCCGGTGTCGGATGCCATGCCCTTGATCAGCTTGCCCGTCTTCTTGAGCTTCGAGATGACCGTCGTCGGCTTGGCCGTGTCGACACAGGTTCCGGCCGGTGTCTTCAGGGCCGGGTTGCCGGTGACCACGCCATCCACGTCACCCAGGTTCCGGTCGCCCGGGAGCGGGGTGAGAGGCACGTGAGCAGCGAACACGGAAGGCGGTGTGTCCGCGAGCTCCTGGAACGCCAGGGTGCTGAACTGGATGGCACCGGTCTGGCTGGTGCCGTCCGCACCGAAGCGGATCTCGACGCGATCCAGGTCCGACAGGTCAACCCCGGATCCCTCGAACTGCTCGATCGGGATCCTGAAGCCGTTCAGAGCCTCGTGCCTGGGCTGGCCGTTCGTGGTGACTGCTCCGAGGGTGCCCTCCAGGCCACCCGGGTAGATGTCGGTGAGCTTGATCTGCTTCTCATTGCCGTCCCGGTCGACCAGAGCGATCGCGAAGTCCTTGCTCGCGAAGCGCGGGTCGTAGCCTGCCTGGGCGATCCCGCTGTTGGGGTTGCGCACGACGTCTCCGACCTGCACCGACGCCCTCATGCTGAGCGAGCGGTACGGGGTCACGTCGCGAGCGCTGCCGCGCAGCGTCGCGGACAGGGTGGCCGGTGCATCCCACGCCAGGGCCAGCTGTGGCCCGAAGGAGCGGTTGAACTGGGTCGTCGGTGAGCCCGTCGTGGACTCGCAGACGTCCTGCGGGGCTAGGGTGCCCTGGCTCGCAGGCGGGTTGGCCACCGCCGGGTTTGCGAACGGATCGGGGTTACACCAATCGAATATGGCGAACCCGGTGCCGGTCATCTTGCCGCCTGCCGAGTCCGGCGCGGTCGGGTCGGCAGTTGACGGCTTGACCCCCGAATCCGGCCGGATCACGTCCTGCCGCTCGGATGCCGGTGCGATGTAGGACGTCTTGACCACGTCCTCGCAGTACGCCAGCAGGTGCACCGTCGCCGAGTTCGGGCCAACGGGACACGCCGAGCTCGGGTATCCGACCTCGTCCGTGAGCCACGGAAGCATCCCGACCTCGCCGCCTCCGTAGACCCGGAGGAACGTGACCATCGTCGCGATCCCGGTCAGACGCTGATCGAACGGGGTCAGACGAATTGTCGTTGCCGTCGAGGCGCCGCTGGTGCCACAGGCCGCTTCGTTTCCGGAGCGGTCTGATGAGGGCCAACGCGTGTTGTAGAAGTTGTGGTTGGCCCCTTCCACGTAGTACTGGAACTTGGCGAACTCGTCTTCGACGTTGGCGAAGCGCCCACGCTCGAAGATGTTCGCCCCGTTGATCGACGATACGTCGCCGTCGCATGCGGGAAGCAGCGTGGCGAAGTTGGTGCCGTTCGGGAAATGCTTGTTGCGGTCGATCGGCGCGAGCGCGAACACGCCGGTCAGGTTGTAGCGGCGCCCGGGGGCCGGCCGCTGGCGGTTGTACTCGATGAACTGCGTCACACCCTCACCGCCACGCGAGTGGCCCATGATGGCCACGTGGCTGAAGTCGAGCTTGCCGGCCAGCTGAGTGCCGATGCCCGGCTCGCTGTTCGCCACCTGGATTCCGGTGGGGGCCGGTGCCGGCGTCCCGTCGTTCCAGGCGTAGAGCAGGTCGAGCGTGTTGGCGATGATCTCTGCGCGCGACATGGCGCCGGCGTCGACGGCCGTGCCGTCGAAGGTCACGATTGCGCCCGCGGAGGGCGAGATCACGACGTAGCCCCACGAGGCAAGCAGGTCGGTCAGGTAGTTGTAGCCGCCCCAGCTCGGCCAGAAGCCCGTTTCCGAGCCTATGTCGCCAGGCAGCTCAGGCCCGGAGGGCCCGCTGACCGGGACCGTGGTGTTGGGACACCCGCCGGTCGAGAAGATCTGGCTTCCGTTGTCGGTGCCGGTAGCGCCCTTGCAGGCCGTATGGCGGCCGTGCTGGATCAGGAGCACCTTGTAGGGCCCGGGGCTGTTCGCGGGCCACGTGACGCTGCCCTCGAGGGGCTGCGGAAAGGTCTGTCCCGGACAGTGCGTGCTCTGCCCCGGCTGCAGGCCGGTCGGGCAGTTGGTCGATGGGTTGGCTCCCGGGCTGGTGACCGTGGTCTGCAGGTTGCCCGCGTAGTAGTAGGAGCGCTTGACCTGGTACGGCCCTGGGGTTGTCGGGTCTGGCAATGCCCCCGCGGCGGGCTGGAGCGGCCTGTCGGCCTTTGCCGCATCCGGACGCACCACCGCCGTCAAAAACACGAAGACGATCGCCGCGAAGGCGATCATCGTCCACTGGGTTCTGCGATCGACTGATCGCACTGGGTTTCCTGGATTCATTCGCTGGCCTCCGCCCAGCGCAGGTGCCCCTGCGCCCTCGTTTCCCTGACGGGAGCCACGGTATGGAGCGGCAGCCGGGGTCCCTATGTGCCACCGGTCCAACATTCGGGTAGGGGGTTCCGACCGTTGGTCGGGGTCGAGATCCGCTAGGAGAGCAGCAACATGCCGAACTCGCCATCGAGCTCGACGGCGCGGCGCACGCGTGCGTGTGAGGCCACCTTCAGCCACCCCTCGTAGGGCAGATCGCTGGATGGCGTCCGTGGATTGCTCCACGCGATGTCGTCGTAGATCACAAGCGCGCCGGGCGCCAGAACCGGCTCGAAGGCGGCGAAGTCGTCCACGTACGCCGCTGCGGAGTGCTCGGCGTCGTGGAACATCAGATCGGCCTGGCTGACCACGGCCTTGACCTCCTCGACGGTGCCCGAGGCGGCGCCCGCGATCAGCTGCACGTTGTCGCAGCCGGCTTCAGCCAGCACTCGGCGCGCCACGTCGACCTGCGGCCAGCTGATCTCCACCGTCACCACGCCGTTGTCCGGACCGAGAGCGCTGGAAAGGAACACGCTTGCCATGCCGTAGCCGGTGCCGAGCTCGATGGCCTGCGTCGTGCGCATGATCCGCGCGGCGGCGGCAAGCATCCGGCCCTTGCGGCCAAAGGAGGATGCAGCCAGTGCGTGGAGCCCCACATCACCCGCCCAGTCGGGCCTGTCGAAGGGCTCGCGGTCGGCCAGCAGCTCGTCCGCCACGCACGCCACGCGCACGGCGGTCTCGGCAGGCGTTGGGAACACGCCTGACCCCAGGTGGTTGAGCAGGGTACGGAAGAGCACGTCGCCGGCCACCCCGCCGCCCGGTGAGCCCGCGGCTCGGGAATCGCCGATCTCCTTGACGGTGAACCTCAGCGGCTCGAAGCACCCGCGCAGGACCTCCACGTAGGCGACGGGGTCCTTGAGCGAGGCGACGTCAGCCGCCCTGAGCAACTCGGCCAGCACCAAATCGACGCTTGCCGGGTTGACGGGGGGCGGGCGCACGACCTCGCGGATCCGGTCTGTGGCTCGGCGCAGGCGGGAGGAGCCGGACATCAGGCCGCTGCCTTCTCGAGCCGGTCCGCCAGCCTGTTCATGCCCCGCTCGCGCGCGGCGGCGGCGGCGCGGGACCAGTCGGTGGGGGTGTCGGGAGGCAGATCCACAGGCGTCTCCCGGAGGGTCGCGATGTCCTTGTACTCCAAGAGGTCCTTGGAGGAGTCGGCCAGGACCGCCCGGACGCGTGGTCGCGACTCCGACTCCGCGTTTTCGATCAGCGACTCCAGTGATCCGTGGCGCCCGAGCAGCTCGGCGGCGGTCTTCTGGCCGATCCCCTTGGCGCCGGGGATCCCGTCGGAAGGGTCGCCGCGCAGCGCGATGAAGTCCGGAACGAGCTCGGGGCCGATGCCGTAGCGCTCGCGCACGCCATCCGGCGTGACAACCTCGGCACCGTCACCGCCTCCGCGCGGGTAGAGGACGGTGACGTTGTCGGTCACGCATTGGAACATGTCGCGGTCCCCGGTGAACAGCAGGGCGCTGCCACCTGCCTGCGCCTCCCGGAGAGCGAAGGAGCCGAGCAGGTCATCTGCCTCGAGGGACTCGTGGTCGACCACGGTCCACCCGAAGGCGCCGTAGAAGGCCGGCGTATCGGCCCACTGGGCCTCGAGCTCGTCGGGAACCGGCGGGCGGTCGGCGTGGTAGACGGGCAGCAGGTCCTTGCGGTAGTGGGCGGCCTCGGCGCCGAAGCAGACAACCACGGCGCGGGGCGAGTGGATCTCGATCTCCTTCAGCACCAGGTTGGCGCTGCCGAGCAGCGCGTTCACCGGCCGATCGTCCGTGCCCCGGATCGAGCTGGGCAGGGCGAAGAAGGCGCGGTAGAGAATCGAGGGCCCGTCGACCACCAGGAGGGGCTTGGTCATGCGCGCCACCGTATCGCCCGGCTACCATCAACCCGTGGCCGACAAGCTCTTCTTCACCGCATCCGACGAGGCCAATGCGCTGATCGCCACCGACGCGATGGCGCTCCTAGTGGGGTTCGCACTCGATCAGCAGGTGACCGTCCAGAAGGCGTTCTCCGGACCCCTCGACCTGCGGGAGCGCCTCGGAAGCCTCGACCCCGGGGCCATCGCATCGGCCGACTTGGAAGAGGTCTTCCGGGTCAAGCCGGCCATTCATCGCTTCCCCGGTGCCATGGCCAAGCGGGTTCACGACCTGGCGGTGCACATCGAGGAGAACTACGACGGCGACGCCGCGCGGGTGTGGACAGATGCCAAGGACACCGCGGCGTTACGGGCCAATCTCGAGGCGCTGCCGGGCTTCGGCGAGATGAAGGTAAAGGCCCTCGGGTCCGTGCTGGCCAAGCGGTTCGGGGTCAAGGCCGCCAAGGGGCTCGTGCCGTGGCATCCCACGCTCGGGGACGTCGATTCGCCGGAGGCGCTGACCGCCTATCAGGCCGCCAAGCGCATCCACAAGGCCGACTGGTCAAAGGGCTCCGGCCCGCCCAAGTAGGACCTCTCGCTCGCGCTCGTTCTGTGTGAGCGCCGCCGCCCGCTCGAACTCTTCCCGCGCCTCGTCTGCGCGGCCCAGTTTCGCGAGCAGGTCGCCGCGGACGCTCGGCAGCAGGTGGTAGCCGTCGAGCGCCTTCTCGGATGTCAGCTGGTCGACCAGCGCGAGCCCGGCCGCCGGCCCGAACGCCATGCCCACCGCCACCGCGCGGTTGAGCTCGATGACCGGTGACGGCGTGAGCCGCGCAAGCGCCTCGTATAGCGCGGCGATCCGGACCCAGTCGGTCTCCTCCGGGCTGGCAGTCCGCGCGTGGCAGGCGGCGATTGCGGCCTGGAGCCCGTAGGGGCCCAGGCCCGGGCCGGTCTGCTCGGCCCGGGCCAGCGCGGCCAGCCCGCGCCGTATGAGCAACCGGTCCCAGCGCCGGCGGTCCTGGTCCAGGAGCAGGACCGGCCGGCCGTCGGGCCCGGTGCGGGCTCGCATGCGCGAGGCCTGAATCTCCATCAGCGCAGCCAGGCCGTGGACCTCCGGCTCCCCCGGCATCAGGCCGGCCAGGATCCGGCCGAGGCGCAAGGCGTCCTCGGCGAGGGCCGGGCGCATCCATTCTTCGCCCGATGTGGCGGAGTAGCCCTCGTTGAAGACGAGGTAGATGACCTCCAGCACCGAGGCCAGGCGCTCGTTGCGCTCGGGGCCGGCCGGCACCTCGAAGGGTACGCCGGCGTCGGCCAGCGTCTTCTTGGCCCGGGTGATGCGTGCGGCCACCGTGGCCTCCGACGTGAGGAAGGCGCGCGCGATCTCCTTCGTGGTGAGGCCGCCGAACAGGCGCAGAGTGAGGGCGACCCGCGCCTCGGTGGACAGAAGCGGGTGGCAGGTGAGGAAGACGAGCCGCAGTAGGTCATCCCCGATGTCATCGTCGATGGCGGCGTCCAGGTCCGGCGCCTCGTGGGTCGCCAGCTCACGGCCGATCTGGTCGTACTTCTGCTCGAGGTTGCGGCTGCGCCGGATCTGGTCGATCGCCCGGTGCTTGGCGGTGCCCATGAGCCAGGCACCCGGGTTCTCGGGGATCCCCGAACCGGGCCACTGCTCCAGCGCCGCAACCAGCGCTTCCTGGGCCAGGTCCTCGGCCAGGCCGACGTCGCGGGTGAGGCGGGTCAGGCCGGCGATCAGCCTTGCGGATTCGATCCTCCAGACGGCGTCGATCGTGCGGTGCGTGTCGGGTGTCCCCACACGCCCGACTAAAGCACGTGCGCCCCGGAGAGCGCACGTGCCGTTGTCCCCGTCCCTTGCCCGGCTCTAGAGGGCCGCCGCCTCGACGTTGGCCCGGATCTGCGCGCGCTGGCGCGCGTCCTCCTCGATCATCTCGGGCGTGACAACGTCACCGAAGTCCTCCGCCTCGAAGATCCGGCGGATCTGGACACTGCCCTCGCCTTCCCAATCCGGCATGCGCTTTGCCCACTCGACGGCGTCCTCGAGCGAGTCACATTGCCACAGCCAGAAGCCGGCCACGACTTCCTTTGCCTCGGTGAACGGGCCGTCGACGACGCTACGGGCGCCGTCGGCCAGGAAGTTCACCGTCACGCCGTCCGAGGTGGGGGCCAGACCCTCGCCGCCGAGCATCACGCCGGCCTCGATCAGCTCGTCCTTGAACCTGTCCATCTCAGCCAGCTGCTCGGTGGTCGGCATGACGCCGCCTTCGCTGTCCTCGTTGCCCATCATGAAAACGATGAATCGCATTGGTGTCTCCTTGTTCCTTGGTAGCGGTCGGGTTGATCAGCGGTTCTGCGTTGCCTGCTCGAAGGTCTGCTCGAACCGGTCGTGCATCTCGGGGGTCACGACGTCGCCGAAGTCCTCGAGCTCGTAGACCTGGCGCAGCTCGAGCTGCACCTCGCCGTGCCCGTCGATCGCGGGCCAGCGCTTGACCCACTCGATGGCCTCCTCCCTGGTGGAGGTCTGGATGAGGGTGAAGCCGGCGATCAGCTCCTTGGCCTCGGTGAAGGGACCGTCGCTCACGGTGGGCTTGCCGCCGTTGAACGCGATCTTGGCGCCCTTGACGCTCGGCTGAAGGCCCATCCCGTCAAGAAGCACTCCGGCCTTGGCCAGCTCGTCGTTGTAGGCGCTCATCGCCTCGAGCAGCTCGGGCCAGGGCAGGGTTCCGGCCTCTGTCTCGGCGTCGGCCTTGCGGATGATCATGAATCGCATTTCGTCTCCTTCGTCGCGTGTTGAGGGGTTGCTCTACCCACACGTCGAACGGCTTGGCCCCAAATCGACACAGCGCCGAAAATTTCGCGATAGCGTTCCGGCCGTGCGAATCGCCGTCGCCATCCTGGGAGCCCTTGCTTGCGCCGCCCTGGCGCCGGTCGCGCTGGCAGCGGACGTTGCCGAGTCCCAGCGCGCCGAGTCCCAGCGAAGGGTTCTCGACTACTGGACCCCTGAGCGGATCGCCGAGGTAGCCACCGCTACGGGTGTTAGCGATGGCACCGCCGCCACGACGCTCAAGAAGAAGAAGACGCCGAAGAAGGCCCCGCGCAAGTCCTACGTGAGCCAGCGCGTGCCGGACGCAACCAGCAGGCCCTTCATCGCCAGCGGCAAGATCTTCGGCCATACGCGCGGCGCGGCCGCCAACGAGGGCTACGAGTGCTCTGGCACCGTCGTGCAGTCGGCCAACCACAGCGTGGTCATCACGGCGGGCCACTGCCTGAACTTCAACGGGCAGTTCGCCGACAAGCTGATCTTCATCCCGGGTTTCCGCAACGGCAAGCAGCCCTACGGCCAGTGGGTGTTCGATCGCCTGCTGGTCCCGGGTGGGTATCCGCCCACCGCCAGCCCGGCAATCGACTACGGCGCCGCCACCATGGCGCCCCAGGTCGACACAGACATGGCCGTCGAGGACGCCGTCGGCGCCCGGAAGATCCGCACCGACACCAAGCGGCGCCAGACCTATCGCGCCCTTGGCTATCCCCACAACAAGGGGAAGGGCGAGCGGCTCTGGTCCTGCCGGTCCAAGCCGCTGGTCGAGATCAACGGGCCGGACAAGTATCCGCCGGTCGGCATCGGCTGCGACATGTCCTTCGGCGCCAGCGGCGGCGGCTGGATCGGGGACAGCGGCGCCGTGGTCTCCGTGACCAGCATCGGCATCGAGGGGTACAAGAACTACGTGTTCGGGCCGCGGCTGCGCACAGCCGCCAAGAAGCTGCTCGACCAGGCCGGCGAAAACTAGCCTCCGTCGATCAGCTCAAGCTTCTCCTCGCGCGACAACTGCTTGATCCGGCCCTCTTCGCGGCGGGCGCTCGTGGCATCGGCCATCTCGAAGACCGCCGCGACCTCGAGCGGCAGGCGGCTGCGGGTGTAGCGGGAGGCGCGTCCGGTGCGGTGCGCTTCGAGGCGGCGCTCGACGTCGAAGGTCCAGCCGCAGTAGAGGCTCCCGTCGGAACAGCGCAGGAGGTAGACGAAAGCGGGCCGCTCCTCAGCCATCGTCCGGCCAGCGGCCGTGCTCGTCGTAGTAGGAGCGGGCGTCCTCCTCGGCGTCCCGCTCCACATCGCCGCTGTTCCCCATTCGCACCAGCCATCCGACAAGGATCGTCGCGGTGCCCGCGCCGATCGTCATCCCCGAGATCTCGAGTGCCACGCTGCTATCGGGAATGACGAACAGGATGGCGATTCCGACGACGATGATCAGGATGCCCAAGCCCCAGCGGACCATCCACAGCCAGAACGCCGGCCAGTCGATGGGCTGCGGGTCGGGCAGGGCGCCGTGCTCGCTCACCTCGTGGAAGCTACTCCGAGGCCCGGCCCTTCAGCAAGACGGGCCCGGGCTTCTTGAGGCCGAACACGTTGACGTCGACGATGGTGTGGATCCCGGGGATGTCCTCGCGCTCGATCCGCTGCCAGAAGGCCCAGCCGCGGCCGCCCCAGTTGCCCGCCGGAAGGGCCGGCGGGGCGTTCTCGAGATCGGCGATCCAGAGCGGATGGCCGTCTGCCGCCGCGGCGCCGCTGTCGCCTGCGTACTGGCGCCACTCGTCGGCATCCGTGTAGATCATGGCCTTCACCCCGAGAGCCTTCTCGACCTCCGAGGTCCAGAGGGCTACGTACTGGACCACCTGCGGCTCGGTGAGGCCGCCAAAGGGCGGCTCCACGTCGACGGTGGGAATGATGTCGCCGGGCTTGCTCCTCTTCCCGACCGCGGCCACGAAGACCTTCGCCTCCTTCTGGGCCTGGGCATCGCGAGCCGACGACGAGCCCGGCTGAGGCTCGATCCGGTGGTAGGCGCCGGCTCTGAGCCCGTTCGCCCGCGCGTCGTCGTAGTTGCGCTGGAAGTCGGGATCTGCCTGGGAGCCGTCGCTGGCGCGAACCAGTGCGAACCTGATGTCGCTGCCCGCCACCTGGCTCCAGTCGATGGTCCCCTGGGCGGATGAGACGTTGACCCCGCGGGATCCCGTGACCAGCGCCGCGGGCTTCGGCAGGTGACCAGCGGGTGCGGCCGAGGTTGCCGGGCCGGCCGGGGCGGGCGTCCCACAGGCTGTCAATCCTCCGGCGCAGAGCGCGACGGCGAGGATCCGGGGTGGACGGGCCATTCAGGTTGTATCGGTTGCGGTCTGTTGGATACTTAGCCGCATGAGGAGGGGGCTCATCGGGGTGGCGCTGCTGGTCGTGGCGCTGGGTGCCCACCCGGCCGCGGCGGCCTTCGCGCCACTCAACCAGCCCGGCCCTCGCCTGTCGATTCCGCAGAAGGAGCTGAAGGCAAGCCTGTCCTGCACGGACGGCGTGCGCAATGCTGATCGCGAGCCGGTGCTGCTCATCCCGGCGACCACCGTCAACTCCCGCCAGAACTTCGGCTGGAACTACGAGCCGGCGCTGCGCCACCAGCACATCCCCTACTGCACGACCGACATGCCCGGCGACCTCCAGTTCAACATGGGCGACATGCAGACGCGCGGGGAGTACGTGACCTACGCGATCCGCAGGGTGCACGCCATGGCGGGGCGGCGGATAGCGGTGATGGGCCACAGTCAGGGGGGCATGATCATGCGCTGGCCCCTTCGGTTCTGGCCCGGAACGCGCCGAATGGTCCGCGACGTGATCGGGTTCGCGGGAACCAATCACGGGTCGGCCCTGGTCCCCGGGTTCTGTCTTACGAGCTGCGCTCCGGCCCTCTGGCAGCAGCGCGACGACGCGATGTTCATCCGGGCGCTGAACTCCGGACAGGAGACCTTTGGCGGGATCGACTACACCGAGGTCTACAGCCACCTCGACGAGTTCGTCCAGCCCAATCTGGATGACAGCGGCACCTCCTCCCTGCACGGCCCTGGCCGCATCACCAATGTCGCACTGCAGGACATCTGCCCCTTGGACACCAGCGAGCACCTGTTGATCGGCATAACCGACCCGGTGGCCTGGGCGATCGCCCTGGACGCGCTGACACATCGCGGGCCGGCCGATACGGGACGGATCGACCCGGGCGTGTGCGGCAAGGTGTTCATGCCGGGGGTGGACAAGCTGACGGGCCCGGTCGACCTGGCCGGCGCGAGCGAGCAGGTCGCGCTCCAGCTCAACATCGCTCCGAAGGTCGACGCCGAGCCGGAGCTGCGCTGTTACGTGACGGCTTCCTGTCAGCGGTGAGCTAGCGGGGATCCATAGCCGGGCTCATCGGCAGGGATACGTGCACGACCGAGCCGGCGGCCAGCGTCACATGGGAGGGCTCGGCTTGCGCCAGATGGCCCCATTCATCGCCGTAGAGCGCCCCGAAATCCACGTCCAGGTGCAGGTCGCGGACAGCGTGGAGGGCCCAGACGGGGTGTTCCACCCGGTACACCCGTGTGCGTCCTCCACGGGCTCTCCCGATGCCCAGATCGTGGTGCGTGAGCCAGTACTCAGCCGACCCCGGATCGGGCAAGGTCGTGGCGGCATCACCCCAGGCCTCGATCCGGTTTCGGCGGCGCCGGCCGAACTGGTGGCGCAGGCCCACCCGCTTCCCGGCGGCATCGTCGAGGACCTCGGCCCGCATCGGGATGGTCCGGTACGGCTCATTGAAGATCGCGCTGGCCACGAACGCGATCGCCGGCCGGGGCACGAACTCGCGGATGAAGACGACGGCGCGTTCGCCACCGAGCGTCACGTAGAAGCGCAGGTTGATCTCCGGAAACGTCACGTGCCCGGGGATCGGGATCCCGCGCAGCCGGGTGCGTCTGAACCCGAACGCCACCAGGCTGACCTGTGGCGATCCGTCGAGCACGTCGATCTCCGCGCCGGCCGGGAGATGGGGCTCGAGCAGCTCGGCTCGCGCCGGATACGTCACTCCCAGCACGTGGTGCCACTCGGTGGTCATGAATGGGCGCGGGGGCACCTGGTCCGGACGATACCTGCCTGACACCGGGCTCAAGCCTGCCCGAGAAAGGCCGATAGAAAAGGGATAGGAGACTCTCCTGAGAGTTTTTTCGCGTCCGGGCGTGACCTTTTCGCCTCGAGACCGTTGGGAGCAAGTGGACTTCTTCGCGAAAGGAGGATGGTGAATTGACCCCGGTGAGGGCCAGCGCAGCTCGCCTTGCGGGCAAGACGCTTCTGGGGACGCAGTCGGATGAGCGTCTTCTGCAGCTGATGCGTGATGGCCACGAGCTGGCTTTTGAAGCCATCGTCCAGCGCTATGGAGGCCCGTTGCTCCGTTACTGCTCTCGACTGCTCCCCGGCTCGCGTGCCGAGGACGCGCTTCAGGAGACCCTCATGCGCGCCCATAGGAATCTGCCGTCAACCGACGACCCCGATTTCAAGCTCAAGGCCTGGCTCTACCGCGTGGCCCACAACGTCTGCATCGACGGGCTGCGGCAGAAGGGCTGGAGTCACGAGGAGCTGGACGCCGCCACCCACCACGTCGAGGGCGCCGACCGCAGCGTCGAGCGCAGCGAGGACCTGCGGAGCGTCCTGGCTGCGGTCGAGGGACTGCCCGAGCGCCAGCGCGATGCGATCGTGCTGCGCGAGCTCGAGGGCCGCTCCCGGAACGAGATCGCCGTGGCGCTCGGCGTCTCCGAGCCGGCCGTCCGCCAGCTGCTCTTCCGCGCTCGCGGCACACTGCGGGCCGGCCTGACGGCGATCACCCCTTATGGCTTCGTGGCGCGCCTGGCCGCCGGCGGAGGCCAGGAGGTCTCCGTGGCCACGCTCACGCAGGCATCGATCGGTGGCAGCGCACTGGGGGCCAAGGCCCTCGCGGCCGTGCTCGCCACCGGTGTGGTGGTCGGCGGCGCGGCCCAGATCGACCCGCCAGGGCGGGCACCGGCCAAGGCCGAAGCCCAGGTGGCCAAGCATCACTCGGGCTTCGTCGAGGACCACGAGAAGGACAAGAAGCCCGCGCCCGAGAGCAAGAAGAAGGCCTCGGTGGCCGCCGATGAGACGGCCCGCGTGATCCGCCAGTTCGCCGGCAACCCCGATCACCACAGCTCGGGCGGCTCGGGCGGGCGCTCGAAGGACAGCCACGACAGCAGCCGCAAGTCAGCGGGCGAGTCCAACGGGCCGGCCGTCGCCGAGGCGGATGACAGCCAGGTCCACCACGCCGCCCAGCAGCCGCCGCCCAAGCAGGATTTCGGCGGCCATCATGGATCCCAGCAGCCGGGCGACGGGTCCGGAGGCTCCGGCGACCCACAGCACCAGGGGCCCGGTCCGGGCGGGCTTCAGCAGCCCTCGGGCCAGCCTGACTTCGGCGGCGGTGGCGGGTCGCGTGACGGCCGACGGAGCGGAGACGGCTCGGGTGGAGGTGACCGCGACGGATCGGGTGGGACTTCGGGTCCCGGGCCGGGCGGCGACTTCGGTGGCTTTGACTCTGGTGGATTCGACTCCGGATCGGGAAGCTCCGGCTCCGGCGGGCCCGTGCCTGACGAGCAGCCGACGGATGGGGTGGACCCGTCCTCGTCCGGTCCGTCGTCGTTCGGCCATTAGTCCAGGCCGGCTGCGTGCAGCGTGACCCTGGGTGCCCGCCACCCGTTACCTGAATGAACGACGCCCCAGACCGGGCGCGAATCCAACAGGCGAAAGGAAATGTGATGCACCGCATCAAGCTCATGCTCGTCGCGCTTGCGGCGATGTCGCTCCTGGTCGTGCTGCCCGCTGCAGCCCAGGCCAAGAAGGGCGACCACGACGGAATGCCCTCCAAGTGGGAGCGCGCAAACGATCTGTCGACCAAGAAGAACGACGCCCGGAAGGACCCGGACGTAGACGGGCTCCGCAACCTGGCGGAGTACGAGTCCGGAACCGACCCCCAGGACGCCGACTCCAACAACGACGGCACCGATGACGCCGATGCCGATCAGGATGGCGACAACGTCGACAACGGGACCGAGGCCGACGCCGGCACCGACCCCTGCGACAAGGACACCGACAACGACGGCACGAACGACGGCCGCGAAGACGGTGACCGCGACGACCTGGCCCTCAAGATGGAGGACGTGACGGGCAACGACCCGGCCGATCCCGACACCGACGGCGATCAGGTCGAGGACGGCCAGGAGAACGCCGGCGTGGTGTCGAGCTTCGACGCCGACACCGGCAAGCTCGTCATCGCCCTCGCCAACGGCGACTCGATGTCCGGCCTGGTCAACGACCAGACCCGGATCGGGTGCCAGAGCGAGGAGGAGCACGAGTGCGGTCACAGCCTCCCGCCCGCCGAGGAGGGCAACGACGATCGCGTCGACTCGCACTTCCCGGGACCGGGTGGCGCAGGCGGCTTCCCCGGTGAGGGTGACTCCTCGGGCCCCGGCGGCCCTGGTGGCCACCGTGGCCCCGGCGGCCCGGATGGCTTCGGGCTGTTCGCCGGTGACGCCGACGACGAATGCACCGTCGACGACCTGGTGGCGGACGCAGTGGTCCATAGCGCAGACATCCGTGGCACCGCCTCGGGGGCCGTGTTCACACGCGTCGAGCTGGTCAAGTAGCAACAGCGCTCCTGGAGAGGAAGCGAGGGCGGCCCGATCGGGCCGCCCTCGTGCGTTGTGGCCGGCCAATTGGTACGCGGGCGTAGTAAACGCCGTCAATGGCGCTACCATCAGCCACGTGCAGCCCGACCATGAGGTGATCGTGATCGGCTCCGGGTTCTCCGGAATCGGCGCCGGCATCAAGCTCAAGGAAGCCGGGATCGACGACTTCGTGATCCTCGAGAAGGAGGACAACGTCGGCGGCACCTGGCGCGACAACACCTATCCCGGGATCGCGGTCGACATCCCGTCGTTCAGCTACCAGTACTCGTTCGAGCTCAACCCCTCCTGGTCGCGCGTGTTCGCCAAGGGGGCAGAGGTGCAGGCCTACGCCGAGCACTGCGCCAGCAAGTACGGGCTGCACGACCACCTGCGCTTCGGCACCCGTGTGGAGGAGGCCGCGTTCGATGAGGCCGGCCACTTCTGGCGCCTCAGCCTCGGCGGAGGCCGGCAGCTCAGCGCGCGGTTCCTGATCACCGCGCTTGGGGCCTTGACCCAGCCGAAGGCACCGGATATCCCGGGTGTCGAGGACTTCGCCGGCAAGACCGTGCACACGGCCAGGTGGGATCACGACCACGACCTCACCGGAGAGCGCGTCGCGGTCATAGGCACGGGCGCCACCGCCGTCCAGCTGATCCCGAAGATCGCCGATCAGGTCAAGCAGCTCGACGTGTACCAGCGCACACCCATCTGGGTGATGCCCAAGCCCGATTACAAGATCGGCGGCCCGCTGCGGTCCATCTTCCGCCGCGTCCCCTTCGTCCAGGACTCGATCCGCCTGGGCGCGGCCGCCCTGGTGGAGGGCGTGATGGTCCTAGGGGTCATGTACAACCGCCAGCTTCCCCGGCTGACCAAGGGCATCGAGGCGCGCGGCCGCCAGTTCATCAAGCAGGAGATTCCCGACCCGGTGCTGCGCGAGAAGCTCACGCCCCAGTACGGCTTCGGCTGCAAGCGGCCGACGATGTCGAACAACTACTTCAAGACCTTCCTGCGCGACAACACCGAGCTGATCACCGACCCGATCGCGCGGATCACTCCCACGGGGATCGTCACCCAGTCCGGCCAGGAGCGGGAGATCGACACCCTCGTTCTGGCCACCGGCTACCTGGTCACCGACGAGGGCAACGCGCCGTCGATCCCGATCTACGGTCGCGACGGTTTCGACCTGCGGAGCTTCTGGCGCGACCACCGCTTCCAGGCGTACGAGGGGATCACACACCCCAAGCTGCCGAACCTCTTCAACATGTTCGGGCCTTACTCGTTCACCGGCAGCTCGTGGTTCTTCATGGTCGAGACCCAGGCCCACCACGCCATCAGGGTCATCAAGGAGACGCGCAAGCGCCAGGCCACGATGGTCGAGATCGGCCAGGAGCCGCACGACCGGTTCTTCCAGAACGTGCTCAAGCGCCAGAGGAACACGATCTTCTTCAACAACAACTGCGGCACATCCAACAGCTACTACTTCGACCGCCACGGAGACGCCCCGTTCCTGCGCCCGGCTACGGCGGTCGAGACGTGGTGGAGCAGCCGGACCTTCAACCTGGACGACTACCAGTACGACGCGCTCGCCCCGGCATCGGTGGAGGACTCCTCCGACAGCAGCCGGCTCCAGGCCGCCTGAGGACATGCCGGTCGACGGGGCGCTGGCCCTTTTCAAGCCGGAGGCGGGGGACGTCGAGCTGCGCGGCGGCTACTTCGACATCCTGGGGGAGACGGATCCGACTCCTTCGACGGTCGCCCAGCGCATGATGAATTCGACGGCTTTGCCCCTCATCTACGAACGGCTGTGGCGGCCCTTCGGCGTGCGGATGCTCACCGGCCTGGGCGGGCCCAACATGGACGGCGAGTACGACAACGCCGCCCAGGTGCTCGAGCTTGCCAGGGGGGATGTCGTGCTCGATGTGGCCTGTGGGCCCGGGAACTTCACGCGCCGGCTGGTCGAGCACGTGGAGGACGATGGCCTTGTTGTGGGCATCGACGCCTCGACCACGATGCTGACCCAGGCGGTGCGGGAGACCAGGCAGGCCAACGCGATCTATGTCCGCGGCGACGCCCTCGATCTGCCCTTCGTCGATGGCTCGTTCGACGCCGTCTGCTGCTTTGCAGCGCTCTACCTCTTCTCCGACCCGATGAGGGCCGTTGCCGAGATGGAGCGGGTGCTCAAGCCGGGCGGGCGGATCGCGATCCTGACCAGTGTCCAGCGAGGCCCCGCGCCACTCGCGCAGATCGCCGGCCTGAGCTCCGCGCTCAGCGGGGTGCGGGTGTTCGGCCGCAATGACTTCACCGATGCCTTCGCGGAGCTGGGCCTGGACGAGGTCCGCCAACGGGTGAGCGGGCTCGCGCAGTTCGTCAGCGCCCGCAAGCCGTAGTGGCCTAGATTCCCTCCGCGATGCCGACCGTCCCGCGCCTTCCCCTGGTTCCCGATCCGCTGCGCCGGATCCGCGTTCCCCGCGATCTGGACTCGGTGACGACGATCGGGGCGGAGGCGGATTCCGCCGAGGTCGGCATGCCGGCGGAGAGCGTCGAGCGGATCTGGCGGGACACGCGCCGTTGGTATCGCAGCGGCGTGCATCCGGCGATCCAGGTCTGCGTGCGCCGCAACGGGAAGGTGGTTCTGGACCGTGCGATCGGGCATGCGCGCGGAAATGGCCCCTCGGACCCGGTGGACGGGCCGAAGGTCCAGGCCACACCGGACACGCCATTCGTCACCTACTCCGCAGCCAAAGCGGTCACCGCGTTCGTCGTCCACAAGCTGGTGGAGCGCGGGCTGGTCGAGATCGATGCCCCCGTGTGCCGGTACATCCCGGAGTACGCCACCAAGGGCAAGGAGTCGATCACCATCGGACACGTGCTCTCGCACAGGGCGGGCGTGCCGAACATCCCAAGCGACGCCCTGAGCCTGGAGAACGTGAACGACAGGGAGTTTCTGCTCCGTGTCATGTGCGACGCCAAGCCCTTCGCCAAGCCCGGGCGCTTTCTGGCCTACCACGCGATCTCCGGCGGGTTCATCCTGGCCGAGGTGGTCTACAGGGTCACCGGCAAGGACATCCGCCAGGTGCTCGCCGAGGAGTTCCTCGACCCCCTGGGATTCCGCTGGATGAGCTACGGAGTCGACCCCGCGGATCTCGACCAGGTTGCGCTGGACTACGTGACGGGCCCGGGATTGCTGCCGCCGTTCTCCAACCTCCTGCGCCGCGCGCTCGGGGTCGACCTGGCGGAGATCGTCCGGCTGGTCAACGACCCGGTCTTCCGCACGGGAATCGTGCCGGCCGCAAACGTGGTGAGCAGCGCCAACGAGTTCTCACGGTTCTACGAGATCATGCGCAAGGGAGGGGAGCTCGACGGTGTCCGCGTGATCGAGGCAGACACCATCCGCACCGCCCTGACCCAGCAGTCCCACCTGGAGGCGGACCTGTCCCTGGGCTTCCCGACCCGGTTTGGCTATGGCCTGATGCTCGGGGCCCGGGTGCTGAGCCTCTACGGGCGTGACACCCAGCACGCGTTCGGGCACCTGGGCTTCACCAACATGCTGGCCTGGGCCGACCCCGAGCGGGGGCTGGCATGCGCCGTGATGACCAATGGCAAGCCCACCGTCTACCCGGAGGTGGCCCGGTTCCTCGGGCTGATGCAGAGGATCACCAGCGAGGCGCCCAAGGTGCCCAGATCCGACCGGCTGCTGTGAGTATAATCTGACTTACTGTGTTGTCAGATGTCGCAGAGCCCGTGACCACCCAGCCGGACGAGGGCTATTTCCCCGCCGGCCAGTCGATCCTCCGCAGGGTCCACGAGCACAGGCTGGTGGGCCTCTTCTACGGGCAGCGGGCCCTTTGTATCGGTGCTCTCGCGCCTCTCAACTACATCGGGACCAGCCGCCACACCCGCGGCAAGCTCGCGCCGTTCCGGCGGCTTACCGGGACGGGCAACGCCTTCGAGAAGATCTACTTCGGGACAAGGGCGGAGGCCGACCGTGTCCTGGCCCACGTGCATCGCCTGCACGACACGGTCAAGGGCGAGATCCCCGAGGACGCCGGCCCGTTTCCGGCCGGCACGGCGTACTCGGCGTACGACCCGGCCCTCATGCTCTGGACGGTCGCGCTGATCGCCGATTCCGCCGCCTACTTCCAGGAGCTGTTCGTCGCTCCGCTAGGCCCCGACGAGCACGAGGCCCTGTGGCAGGAGTACATCCGCTTCGGCGAGCTCTTCGGGATGCCGCGGGAGGTGGCGCCCCAGACCTATCCCGAGTTCCGCGAGTACTTCGACACAACTCTTGCCGGACCGGACATGCATCTGACAGACGAGGCCCGCTATATCGGCCACGCCACCGCCTTCGAGATTCCGATGCCCGGCCACATGCAGCTGTCGAAGCGGGTCCACGACCTGCTGATGCTGGGCAGCCTGCCGCCGCGGGTACGCGAGCTCTACGGGCTCGAGTGGTCACCCGGGCGGGAGCGCACGTTCCGCCGCCTGGCGGGGATCATGCGCGCGGGCGGCTCGGTTGCTCCGCGCAAGCTCACCCACGGCTGGAACCGGCAGTCGTTCGACATGGTCGAGCGCACCGAGCGCCGGCGGCTGGAGCGCGGCCTGCCGACCCCGCAGGTCACCGCCTAGCCCGATCCCTTCCTGGCCCGCTCCGACTCGGTCATGAGCGTGTCGGCGACCGGCTGGTCGATTTCCAGGTCCAGGTTTGTCATCACGCGCGCGAGCATCACGTAGGTGCCCGCCACCAGATGCAGCTCCACCAGCTCGCGCTCGGTCATGTGCTCCAGCGCGGCGGAGAGCACGGCGTCGGAGGCGCGCGGGCCCGTGACGATGGCCTCGGTCATCGCCAGCAGCGCCCGATCACCATCACTCAGGCTCTCCGATCCGAGCTCCCCGGCCTCGATCGCCGCGACTTGCTGCGCGGTCACGCCGCACGCGAGCGCGATCGATACGTGCTGGCGCCACTCGTACTCGGCTTCGGTGAGCCTGGCAACCATCAGGATGGCCAGCTCGCGCCGGGTGGGGGAGAGCTCGGACTCGGTCCAGAGCGCGCCGGTCATGCGCAGGAACGGCACCAGGGCGGCATCCGCATGAGCCAGCATCCTGAAGATGTTCAGGTCAGGCATGCGCTCAAGGGCCGCGGCGGTCCTCTCCGTGAGGCCGTCCGGGCTGGGATATGTGATTCGTGCCATGCGCGCGCTCCTCTGGGGCGATAAGTTAGTGCCATGCAACCAGCCAAGGGGGGAAGATGAAGCGCAGTACCTCATGGATCGTCGTCGCGGGAATCGCGGCGGCGCTGACGTTCCCGGCAGGGGCGTTCGCGGAGGCCACCGACGCAGCTGCCCCTACGGGCACCGGCGCCGCGGCCGTTGCGCCCGCTCCTGTGGCGCCTGATGCCAAGAGCCGTTGGCACAGCCGTCATTGGTGGAGGCACCATCGCGGTCACCACCGCCGTGGGCACAACCGTCGCGGACATCACCGCCGCGGTCACAACCGTCGCGGCCACAACCGCCGCGGTCACCACCGTCGCGGACATCACCGCCGCGGTCACCATCGCTGTATCTCCGTCTCGAACGAGAGTTTCAACAAGGGCGGAATCAGCAGGGTGAGGAATCAGGACTTCTCGCCGCTCCACAGGAGCTGCCACTAGAGGCAGAAGGCAAGTCCGTTCAGGAGCCCGGCGCGGTTGACCGCGTCGGGCTCTTGTCGTTCAGGGGGCTGTAGCCGGGTTTGGCCGGTGGCCCCAGGCAATCGCCGGGCGCTCCACGGCGAACCAGCTGATCGTGCCCAGCGCCATCGAGACGGCCATGACCAGAGGCAGCGCCGCGATTGTGTCGAGCGGCAGCAGCCCCAGGCTGCGCAGCACCAGGAGCACCGGGACGTTCCACAGGTAGATCCCGTAGGAGATCGTGCCGACACGGGCGACCGACGCCGAGTCCAGGACCCGGAGCCTGAGTACCGATGCCCCGGCAACCGCGACGACGATCGCGAAGCCGGCCGCTGCCGGAAGATCCAGCAGGGTTCGAACTACCACGCCGGGGAAGAGGCCCACGTGGAGGATCAGGTCGGCAAGCAACAGGCCGCCCGCGCCGGCCAGAAGGCGCAGCCCCTGGCGCGCGGTGAGGGACTTGGTGCCCCAGAGGGTCGCGGCCATCATTCCCACCCCGAAGTAGGGCAGCATGGCCGGCAGGATCTTGGTGGCGGGCAACGGCAGGGCCAGCGCCACCACCAGCGCGTTCCAGACCACTCCCACCACGACCATGCCGATGGGCACCGCCAGCCCGCTACGCCGGCCCCGGGCCAGCTGGACGGTAAGCAGCCCGAGCAGCGGCAGGGCCAGGTAGAAGGTCACCTCGACGGCGAGCGTCCACATGGGTGGGTCGAGCTTGAGCGCGGTCGCGGTCGTGAAGTTCTGGGCGAATACGGCGAACAGCGGCAGCAGGTCGGGCGGAGGCAGCCGCAGCCCAGGCGTTCCGGCGATCGGGTACAGCAGGAGGATCGAGCCGAGCAACGCCAGGTAGTAGGCGGGCAGGATCCGGGCGGCGCGGCGCTTGAGGTACCTGCGGACGTCGGGAAGCCCGCGACCGCCCTCCAGGGCCCTGACCCACGGCAGGTAGAGCAGGAAGCCCGATAGGGCGAAGAACAGGACGTAGCCCAGGCGGCCCTGGCTCCAGAGATAGTCGACGGGCCCGACCTGGGCCGTGCTGGGAACAGGCCGGGCGTACAGCCAGACATGGAACGCCAGGACCGCCAGCGCGGCGAGGCCGCGCAGCGAGTCGATCCGGCGATTTCGCGTGGTGCTCAGGCGCCGGCTGGGGCGGCGGGCGTGGCCTTGGCCGCCTGCTTGCCCGCGTTGGCCGCGGCGATCGCGGCGAAGCCGAAGAACACCAGGTCGATCCCGACCAGCAGGCCGACGGCCCACGCCGCCGATTCCGGGAACTCGGCCAGGATCATGAACCCGATCACGATGCCGAGGATGCCGCTGAAGACGACCATCCCTGCGCCCGGATGGCCGCGCTCGCGGAAGCCCACAGCGAGCCGGATGATCCCGTTCGACACGAAGACCACGCACAGCACGAATGTCAGCGTCAGCAGGCCCTCGATGAGGTTGAAGGCGATGAACAGGCCGGCCACGATGGTGATGATCGCCAGCAGCAGCCTGCCAATCGTCCGAGCGGCCCCGGCCTTGACCGAGAACGCGTCGATCGCCATACCAACCCCGGCGAAGACCAGGATCCAGCCCACGAACGCGGCGGCCGCGAGGCCTGCCAGTGGCGGCAGCACGATCGACACGAAACCTGCAATGACGCTGACGATCCCGGCGAACATCAACGGCTTCCAGCTCAGCTTGAGCTGATCGATTATCGCGGCGGGCTGAACGGCTGACATGGCGGCTCCTAGGTGGGTCGTGGGCTGCTGGGGCGAACTCTATGCATCCGCGCGGCACTCCGTCCCGTAGAAGCGGGTGTGATCCCACTTCTTCTATTCGCTTTCGTCGCAGGAGCGGGCACGGCATTCTCACCTTGCGCCCTGCCTGTTCTTCCGGCTTTTCTCTCGGCCAGCGGCACAGGCGGCCGGAGGCGGCCGCTGGGGATCGCGCTCGGCCTGGCCCTCACGTTCACGATCGTGGTGGCGGGACTGGCTTCTCTGCTCAGCGCCATCGGCCTGGGCGCCGGCTTTCTGCGGGTGATCGCCATCGTGATGCTTGGCGGGTTCGGGCTGGTGCTGCTGATCCCGCCGCTCGGGCGGATAGTCGAGCGGCCGCTGGCAGGCCTCTCGCAGTTCGGCCCCAGATCGACGGGCGACGGGTTCTGGTCGGGCATGACCATCGGCGGGGCGCTGGGCTTTGTCTACGCGCCATGCGCGGGGCCGATCCTGGCCGCCGTGATCGGCGTCAGCGCCACCCAGGGGACCTCGCTCGCGATCATCGGCATCGCGCTCTCCTACGCTGTCGGGTCATCGCTGGTGCTGCTCCTGCTGGGCATCCTCGGGCGCAAGGGGATCCAGGCCATGGGCGGATCCGCCTTCGGCGCCCGCGTGCAGCAGGTGCTCGGCGTGGTCCTGATCGCGACCGCGGTGGCGATGTCCCAGGGACTGGACACCCGCTTCCAGACCTTCCTTGCCAAGAACCTGCCTGACTTCAACATCGCCTCCGGCCTGGAGAAGTCCGGGACCGTGCAGGACCAGCTCGGAGCGATTCGCGGCAAGAGCAAGTTCGCTCCCTCCGATGCGCCGGTGGTGATGGGCTCCGCCCTGCCGGTACTGGGCAAGGCCCCCGAGTTCACGGGTCTGACTGACTGGATCAACAGTGATCCCACCACCCTGGCGGACCTCCGCGGGAAGGTGACGCTGGTCGATTTCTGGACCTACTCGTGCATCAACTGCATCCGGACCCTGCCCCAGCTCACCGCCTGGGACGAGGACTATCGCGATGCCGGCCTCCAGGTCGTCGGCATTCACACGCCCGAATTCGATTTCGAGAAGAGCCCGGCCAACGTCCGCGCGGCTGTCGCCCAGAACGGCATCGAGTATCCGGTGGCGCTGGATAACGATTACGGAACCTGGGACGCGTTCGGCAACTCCGCCTGGCCCGCCAAGTATCTGATCGACGCCGAGGGCAACGTCCGCTACGCGCATTTCGGCGAGGGCGATTACGCCGAGACCGAAGCGGCCATCAGGTCGCTGCTCGCGGAGGCCGGCGCCAAGGATCTACCTGGTGCCACGCACGTCCAGGTCGAGACCGCCAGCTCGTCGGAGCTGACCCCGGAGACCTACTTCGGACTGTCGCGCCGTGCCGGGTTCGTGCCGGACGACAAGCGCACGACCATGGTCCAGCGCAAGCCGGCGCCCGCGGCCGACCTGATGCCGGGCCAGTTCACCCTTGGCGGCGAATGGGCCGTGGGCCTGCAGTCCGCCACCGCAGGCCGCGAGGCCGCCGTCAGCGGCCGCGTGAGCGCCCAGAAGGTCTTCATGGTGCTCGCGCCCCCGAAGGGCGGATCGGGCACCGCAACCGTGTCGATCGACGGCCGGCCGATCACCGCTGAGGACAGCGGGACTGATCTGACTGACGGCCGCGCCCGTATTGACAACCAGAAGCTTTATCGCCTGGTCGACCTCGATGAGGCCAAGCAGTTCGGGCTCGAAGTTGAGCTCAGCCCAGGCACCACGGCTTACACGTTCACGTTCGGCTGAGGCCGGACCACTCACCCAACAGGAGGAATCTTCTAATGAGGAAGCTCGTAGTCATGGCCCTTGTGGCCGCATTCGCAATCTTTGTCGTCGCAGGCTGCGGCGGGTCGACCCCGACGGACACCGCCGCGATGACCGACTCATCCACGCCGCCCGCCGAGCAGGGTGTCGAGGTCGGTGGCGAGATGATGCTCCCGAGCCTGAACATCGTCGAGAACGCCTCGAACGCGCCGAACCTGACCACTCTGGTCAAGGCCGTCACCGCCGCCGATCTGGGCGAGACGCTCAGCGGCCCCGGCCCGTTCACGGTGTTCGCGCCGACCAACGACGCGTTCGCCAAGGTCGACCCCAAGACGATCGACTTCCTGCTCGACCCGAAGAACGTCAAGGACCTGGCGAGTGTCCTGACCTACCACGTCGTGCCGGGCGCGCTCACGTCGGCCGACCTCAAGGACGGCGACATGCTCAAGACGGTCGAGGGCGACAAGCTCGAGATCGGCGTCAAGGGCGATCAGATCACGGTCAACGGCAACAAGGTCGAGACCGCAGACGTGATCGACTCCAACGGTGTCTCGTTCGTCATCGACGGGGTCCTCACGCCGCCGGCCAAGTAGCCCTGCCGGCAGTGAACCGCCGCTCGAGGCGGGGCCCTCCCTCACCCGGGGCCCCGCCTCTTCGGCGTTCTGAGATGGTTGGGCCATGACCGCACGAGAATGGCTCGACCGCTTTGCGGGTCTGCTCGGCACTGAGCCCCCCAGCGACGAGCGGATCACCGCCCTGCTGGATCTGGCGGCCACCGCTGCCCACGACTCGGAGCGCATCGCCGCACCGATCGCGTGTTACATGGCGGGGCTCTCCGATCGCCCCATCGAGGATCTGCAGGAAATAGCCCGGCAGGCCGCCGGTACCTAGAGCGCCTCCGCCACGATCTGGCGGGCCAGCTCCAGCTCACCTTCTGTGTTCACGTTCATCAGAAGCCGGTCGACGTGCCCGAATCGGCACAGCGATTCGTCGCCCAGAACGCGGGGGTCCAGTGCCATGACGGCCTCCTGCGCGGCGTGGCCCGCCTCGACCGCCGCGGCCAGCGGGACGGTCGCAGCCGGGCCGTAGTGGGCGATCAGGGGGTGGAGGTGCCCGCCCCAGCTGGGTATGGCCGCCGTCTCCGTGAACGAGGAGAGCCAGCCGAGAAAAGCGGGAGTGACGAACGGCATGTCGCAGGCCACGGCGACGATCGGCCGCCCGGCCGCGTGGCCCAGCGCGGCCACCACGCCGGCGAGTGCATGGCGGGGCTCGTCGGGCTCGATCAGCACCTCTACGTCGAGCGCCGGGAGCGGGGAGTCGCGCTTGGCCACCACCACCACGTCGAGACAGGCCTCGAGGGCCGCGGCGATCGGGTGGTCGATCAGCGCCCGGCCGCCCAGCTCGACAAGCGGCTTGCGGCCGCCCAGGCGGCTGCCGCTCCCACCCGCGAGGATGGCCGCCAGCCCGCGTTCAGGCATGCTGCGCACGTGAGGATGTGTTCGCGGACATGACGGGCGCAAGCCTGACCCCGGTGGAGGACGCCGTCAGGATCGTGCTCGGCGAGGTCTTGCCGATGCCGGCCGAGCAGGTGGATCTGGTGGAGGCGGAGGGCCGTGTGCTGGCGCAGGTGGTGACCAGCACCGAGGCGGTGCCGTCTGCCGACAACTCGGCCATGGATGGCTTCGCGCTGGTGGCTGCCGACACCGCAGGCGCCGAAGCCGGATCCCCGGCCCGCCTGGAGCTGGCCGGGGAGTCAAGGGCGGGCGCGCCGTTCCAGGGTCGCCTGGAGCCGGGGCAGGCGGTCCGGATCTCGACGGGCGCGGTGATCCCGGACGGGGCGGACTCCGTGCTGCGGTTCGAGGACTCCATTGAGGAAAGCTCATCCCTGATCGTCTCGGCGCCGGTGCCCCTTGGGAACAACGTGCGGCGCGCCGGCGAGGATGTCCAGGTCGGGGACCTGGTGCTCCAGCCCGGCACCTTCGTGGGCGCGGCCGAGCTGGGCGTGCTCGCATCGGTAGGCGTGGCGCGGCCACTGGTGGCCCGCAGGCCTCGAGCGGCGGTTCTGTCCACAGGCGACGAGCTCATTGGCCCGGATGAGCCTATGCGGCCCGGCGCCGTGCGCAACTCCAATGCCCATACGGCGCCCGCCCTGGTGCGCGCGGCAGGGGCGGAGGTGTCGATGGTCCAGATGGTGCCCGACGACCTGCGGGCCACCGAAGGCGCCATTCGGGCGGCCCTTGCCGATGACATCGTGATCCTGTGCGGCGGAGTGTCGGTGGGCCCGCACGATCATGTGAAACCCGCGCTGGAAGCCCTAGGGGTGGAGCAGCGCTTCTGGCGGGTCGCCCTCAAGCCCGGCAAGCCGATGTGGTTCGGCGTGGCGGAGGAGGCTGGAACACGAACGCTGGTCTTCGGGCTTCCGGGCAACCCCGTCTCGGTGATGATCACCTTCGAGCTGTTCGTTCGCCCCGCCATCGCCGCGATGCTGGGCCAGGACCTGCCGCCGCACACGGTTCCGGCCGTGCTCGAGGAGGACTACAGAAAGCAGCCGGGGCGGGCAGAGGTGGTCCGGCTCTCGGCACGGCTCGAGGACGGCCGCTGGCACGTCCGCCCGACAACCGCTCAGGGATCACACGTGCTGACCTCGATGCTCAATGTCGATGCGCTGCTGCTCGTGCCCGCCGACTCCGAGGGTGTCGCCGCCGGCACGGTGGTCGACGTCGCGCTCACGCCCCGCGCGCTGCTGCACTGAGCCAACCTGCGTACGACATCAGCGGCGGTCGCTAGGTTGTAAAACCATGCGTCGACACATCCAGCCGGCGGGGCTGGCGTTGGCGATCGTGGTCTGGCTGGTCACGGTCGTCCCGGTTGCCCATGCCGCGGATCCCCGCTACGACGCCCTGATGGCGCTGACCACATGCCCGCAGTACGACGTGGTGTCAAGCGCCAACGACTGGACAGCGGAGCAGCAGACGCTGGCCCTGGCCGGGACCTTCGACATTTCCGAGACGCCACACGGCCTGGACATCCTGATCCCGCCACTCGACTGGGCGCAGGACCCGTTCGTAAGCGACAGCTGGCGCGGGGACCTCCACAGCCTCAAGTGGATGGACCTCCTCTTCTACACCTACCGGAAGACCCCGGAGCCGGATCCAACGCGGATCCTGGCCCTCACCCAGGCGCGCGACCTGATCCTCGACTGGATCGCGAAGAACCATCCACCGCCGCCCTACGGGGATGGCGTCTACACGGACAACAAGCCCTGGGGCCCCAAGGTCGCCGGTGATCGGGTGCCCTACATCGCGTATCTCGCGCGGGCGCTGGCCTGTGAGGAGCCCGCCCATCCCGGGCTGATCGACGAGACCCAGGGGTTGGCTCTCCTGAACTCCATCCGGGACCACGTGGCCTTCCTGAGCGACCCGACTGAGTCGCGCGAGAACAACCAGGGCCTGTTCATGGACGTCGGGCTCATCCTCGCTGACGAGTACTTCGATGACGATGCCGTGCCAGGTGCGGCCGCCGGCGGCAACCTCGGGCGCACCCGGTTCCCGACCACGCTGGTCGGGAGGACGGCGGTCGACGAGGGGATCTGGCTCGAGCACTCCACGGGCTACCAGCGCCTGGCCGCCAACCTGCTGAGGGACTACCTGCAGTTCACTGGGTCCTCGGATCCGGGCTTGTCCGCGCTGCTGGACCGCATGCAGGATGCGGCCGGCTGGTTCGTGATGCCCGATGGCACGATGCCCCAGTTCGGTGACACCTACAGGAAGGACTCGCCCGACTGGGCCAAGGAGAGGGCCGCCGACGACACGGGCATGAGGGTCTTCCAGCAGGGCGGCTACGTGATCGTCAAGCGGCCGGAGACAGGCAGCTTCCTGGCGGTCACAGCCGGCTTCCACAACCTGACGCACAAGCACGCCGATGACACCAGCTTCGACCTCTTCGAACACGGCCACTCGGTGGTCAGCGACACCGGCCTCTTCCACAAGGATGACGGCACCTTCCGGGCCTTCGAGCAGAAGGCCCAGGCCCACAGCGTGCTCACCGAGGGCCGCGAGGACTTCAATCTCAAGCCAAAGAACATCTACGGGAGCGGCGTCCAGGCCACCGGGACCGGTAACGGCTGGTACGCGATTCAGGTGACCAATCCGGTCCTGCTGTCGGACGGGATTGCTGAGCGCCGGATCTTCCTCTACAAGCCCGGGGTGGCGCTGCTGGTCATGGACACCGCCCAGTCCAAGCAGCACGAGCAGTTCCGCCGCTGGTTCCAGATCGGCCCGGATATCAGCGTCACCAAGGGCAAGACCGCGTTGGGCCTCAGCGCCACGGGGTTCGCGGGCCGGCTTCAGGACTCGGACACCAGCGGCCGGGTCAAGATGTTCACCGGCTCCCTGAACCCGTACCAGGGGTACGTCTTCCCGGCCTTCCGGGAAACGCTGCCCCGGACCACCGTCCTGTTCCAGTCCGACCGGACGCAGGAGATGAGCAACGTCGCCGCGTTCAGCCTGGGCGGGGCCCAGTACCGCGCCGCCGACGCCCGGGGCAAGAAGCCGACCTTCGAGGTGCGCGTCGCCAAGCGCAAGCCGGTCTACCTGCAGATCAATCGCAGCGCCGCCAACCTCACGGTGACCAAGGTCAAGAAGCCCAAGCCGCGGAAGCCGGTCAAGGGGAACCACCACCCCGGGGGCCATACGGGCCCGCAGCAGTAGGGCTCAGCGGGCGGCCAGGCGCCTGATGACCAGGTCCCCGAGCGCGACTGCGTCGGCGACCGTTTCGTAATCGATGTTGCCCGGCACGTCGGTGGGCCAGTGGTAATTCGACAAGGACTTGTTCTGGTCGAAGGACGTCAGGCAGGCGCTGGAGTAGCCCGCCCGCGCCGGAATCACGCTGTCTGTGCTCGACTTGGCCCGCTGCCCGCGGCGCAGGGCTATCCCCGCCTCCTCGGCCACGTCGGCGACCAGGTCGCGAAGGTCGCCCGGGTAGTCCTCCATCAAGATCGGGCCCTCGCCCTCGAGCATCACCAGTCGCGGCGACCCGATGGTGTCGAAGTTCAGGAACCACGTCTGGTCCTTCGGGAGCCCCGGCGCATGGCGCTTCATGAACGGGCGGATGCCCTCCTGGAGCGCCTCCTCGGCCCCGCATGAGGCCAGAACCACGCGAATCCCTTCCACGGGATTGCTCTCCAGGCGGCCGGCCAGCCCCACCAGCGCCGCCACGCCGCTCAGGTTGTCGTTTGCTCCGGGCACGGCCGGGCTTCGGGCGATGTCGAGCATGGCCGCCAGCGAGGTCAGCCCGAGCACCTTGCCGAACCACGCCAGGCGCCTGCTGCCCAGCAGCGCCCCGAGCGCCACCAGCACGGGGCCGCCGACGACTGGCGCCCAGACCGGGATGGCGGTGTCCGTGTTCTCAACGACGTCGGGGAAGGCTTTACCCAGCGCCTTCTGCGGCGCGGGGTTGAAGATGGCGCCGCTGTGGGGGGCGTCGTGGTGTGCCAGGAGCACGATGGTGCGGTCGGCGCGCGGGTCGCCGGCCTCGGCCACCACGTTCCAAGTGGTTCCCTGCTTGAGCATCAGGCGACGGAGCGGGCGAGGGCCATTCGAGATCTCGTCGGCAATGCCGGCCGCGGCCAGGAAGGCGCCGGTCAGCCCCAGCAGGCGGCGTCCCCGGAGAACCAGCCGGCCGGCAAGGGCACTGAGTGCTGACAACGCGCCGATGGTCCACCAATACGACGAATATGCGGGCTCCTCCTCGATCCGGGCCTGGCAGCCCAGGGCCGTGAATCGGTCCAACAGCCACTCGGCGGCCCTTCGCTCGCCGTCCGAGGTGGAGGGGCGGTCGATGGCCGCGAGCGCTTCGATGGTCGCGGCCAGGTCGGCACGGTCGACGTCGGGAATGGTTGTCGCGGGAGGTGCCAAGGCCGGAAAAGGTACCCATTGATGCGACGGGGGGGTCGTGGTCCCCGGGATACTGGAGCGCATGGTGCAGTCACCAACCGTGCTGATCGCACTGGCCGCCGGGTTCATCTCATTCGCGTCTCCCTGCGTCCTGCCCCTGGTGCCGGGCTACCTGGCGGCCATCTCGGGCGGGCCCGCCGTGATCGACGGCAAGCCGGCAGACGGGCTGATGGTCCGCGCGGTGATCTTCGTGCTCACCTTCTCCGCGGTCTTCATCTGCGCGGGTCTTGCGACCACCGCGCTCGGGTCCTCGCTGCTTGCCAACAAGCAGCTGCTCACAAGGGTCTCCGGCGCGGCGATCCTCCTGATGGGCCTGCTCTTCATCGGCTCGGCCTTCTTCCTGCGGCTCAACCGGGACTGGCGGCCGCCGGGGCTGATCGAGCGGGCCGGCAAAGGAGGGCCGGTCATCGCGGGGCTGGCGTTCGCAGTGGCCTGGACCCCGTGCGTCGGCCCCACCCTGGGCGCCATTCTCGGTCTGGCAACGGCGCAGGGCTCCATCTCGCAGGGCGCCCTCCTGCTGGCGGTCTACTCGGTCGGCCTGGCCATTCCGTTTCTTCTGTCGGCCCTGGGGGTGGGGGCGGCCGAGCGCAGCTTTGGCTGGATCAAGCGCCACTACGTGCCCATCCAGATCGTCTCCGGGGCCATCCTGGTGGCCATGGGCGTCCTCATGGTCACGGGCCAGCTGTTTCAGCTGAACATCCAGCTCAACTCGCTGTTCGGCGGATGGGGCTTGTAGATATAGACTCCCGTCCGATGACTCGTCTCCCTGCAGCAGCAGCCCTGATCCTCGCTCTGGCGATCGCCGGTTGTGGCGGCTACGGATCGCAGAACACGCCGGCCACGACCCCGTCCAGCGGAAGCGAGCCGACGGCCACGGCATCCGACACCGGGTCTGAGCAGAATCCGCGCGATGAGTCTGCAGCCCTGTGCGAGACGATGCGCCAGGACATCGGCAAGGTGCCCTCGCCCAAGGGCAAGACCGGCCAGGTCGACTACGACGCCGCGCTCGAGGGCATCCAGGAGACCTACACCAACCGCCTGGGGATGCTCACGGTGAGCGACCCGGCCAAGCTCGCCGAGCTGGTCGCCGCCGATCAGGCGCTGTTCGCGGCGCAGGCCGACGCCCGCAAGGCGCCCAACCCCGAAGAGGGTGGCGTCGAGGGCGGTTCCGCCCAGGCCGATGCCAGCGCCACCGTCGAGAAGCTCGCGGACGACTTGGACCTCGAGAGCTGCGCGTCGGTCTGAGCCTGTAGGTCCCGGCTCTCCCGAGGGCCGCCCTAGCCCGGGTACTTCGCCTTCAGGGCGCCCTTGACCTCGGAGACGTGGCCGCCGAACTCGACCACGTAGAGGTTCTTCCGGCTGAAGCCGTGTTCACCCGATCCCAGGGCCACGGCGCTGGGGTTGTCCAGCCCACTGGTCACCCTGCAGAAACGGCCCAGCCCATCTACCCGCCACACCTCGCCCGCCAGGTTGGCTGCCACGAACAGGTGATCCCGGGTGTCGCCGACCATTCCGTCGAGGCCGGCTGTGAGGTCCGTGAGCCCGGCCTTGGCAAAGACCGATGGCTGATCGGGATGGGCCAGTTCGACACGTGAGATCTGGGGCGCCTGGAAGGTCTGTGCCCAGTACAGGTACCGGCCGTCGCGGCTGACCACGAGCCCGTTGGGGGAGAAGGTCTTGATCCATCCCTGCTCCACGCGGCCGCCCAGAATCCGGTCGATGTTCGTGCCGTAGTCATCAGATGCGTAGAAGGCACCCCCTGGGCCGCGCGCAATGCCATTGGCCTGCGACAGGCCCTCGGTGAAGACGGTCCGCTTCCCATTCTGCGAGTTCACGCGGAACAGCCCAGACGTGGGGAAGAACGTGCCGGTGACGCCGTTGATGCCGGTGCCGAAGCCCACCATGATCCGGCCCCGCTCGTCGAGAGCCAGGCCTCCCGGTGCAGTGATCGGCTTGCTGAGCACGGCCGGCGTGCCGCCCGAGCGCTTGTCCAGCACCATCAGCCGTCCTGTCTCGCCGGACGGCGTTGCCGTGAAGTACAAGCGACCGTCCTTGCCGAAGATCACGGATTCCAGCGTTCCCTGGTCATCCGCCAGCGTCTTCGGACTCGTGGCACCCTGGCAGCGGACGACAGCCTGTGCGGGTGTCGCCCCAATGAGGCTGGCCACCAGCGCGGCGACCGTCAGTGGCAGATACCCCCTCATCGTCTGAACCTTAGACTGCCGGGCCGTGCCGAACCCCCAGGTCACACCAGAGATCTCGCGCGAGGCCTTGAAGGGCTACTTCCCCGGATACCTAGGGATCGAGCTGCTCGAGATCGATGAGGATCTCGTCAAGGGCCGGATGATCATCGACCGGCGCCACCTGCACCCCGGAGGCTTCGTGCACGGAGGCGCGTGGGTGGCCTTTGCCGACACCATCGCGGCCTGGGGGACCATGAGGAACCTGCCGCCTGGTCATGACCTGACGACAGTCGAGCTCAAGACCAACGTCTTCGTAGCCGCCCGGGATGGCGACGTGCTTACAGCCACGGGAGCCCCGGTCCACATCGGCCGGCGCACCCAGGTCTGGCAGGTCGAGGTGTTCAAGGGCGAGCGCAAGGCCGCCCTCTTCGTCTGCACGCAGATGGTCCTCGCGCCCGAAGAGGCGAGTCCCCGCCGCGGCGGGTTCCCGGACGGCTGACGCGCTAGGCGGCGCCGGCGCCGCTGCTGAAGTAGTTCGCGTTGAGCTGGATGTACTTCTGCTGATCTGCCGGCACCTGGTCCTCGGCGAAGCAGGCGTCGACGGGACAGGCCTCGACACAGGCATCGCAGTCGATGCACTCGTCGGGATCGATGAAGAGCATCTCGGCCGCGTCGTAGCCGGGCTCGTCGGGGGTGGGGTGGATGCAGTCGACGGGACACACCTCGACGCACGAATTGTCCTTCTCGCCGATGCACGGCTCGGTGATGACGTAGGCCATTTCGCTCCTTGTTCGCCGGTGGGAGGGGCAATCCTATGGGATATCCGGCCAATTGCCGGAATCCCCGAGGGGTTTTGCTAGTTTGTACGGACCCTGCAATCGAAGAAGGACGAAAGTAGACGATGGAACCGACCAGCGCCCCACAGAAGCCCAGCGGCCGCAAGGGCACGATCGACAATCCCGAGGTTTACGAGAACGTCCCGGGCCACATCATCCCGATCATCGAGAGCGAGTTCGACGACTTCGACAACGAGGCCGCCGAGTTCCTGGCAGGCAAGATCGAGGAGCCCAACTTCATCGGCTTCCGGCTGAAGCAGGGTGTCTACGGCCAGCGCCAGGCGGCGGACATCCCCGTTCAGATGGTCCGCGTCAAGCTTCCCTTCGGCGGGATCACGCCCGAGCAGATGGACATGTTCGGCCATGTGTCCGAGAAGTACGCCCCGCTGAACAAGGCGCACATCACGACGCGCCAGAACATCCAGATCCACCACGTGCCACTGCCTGAGATGGCCAAGCTGATCCGCGAGATCAGCTCGGTCGGCCTGTCCTCCCGTGAGGGCTGCGGCAACACCATGCGCAACGTCACGGGCGACCCGTGGGCCGGCGTCTGCGAGGGCGAGCTCTTTGACCCGACGCCATACATCGGGGCCTACGTCCGCTACTTCGTTCGCAACGACGTCTGCCAGCTGATGCCGCGCAAGTTCAAGACCGCGTTCTCCGCCACCGATGAGGATCGCGCCATCACCGGCATCCACGACGGCGCCTTCATCCCGCGCGTGCGCGAGGTCAACGGCGAGATGGTGCGCGGGTTCGAGATACGGATCGGCGGCGGCACCTCGATCATGCCGCGCATCGCCCCGACGCTCTACGACTTCGTAGAAGCCGATAACGGCGACTACCTGAAGGTCACCGAGGCCGTGCTGCGGATCTTCGATCGCCAGGACTGGCTCCGCAAGAACCGGGCGCGTGCCCGCATCAAGGTGCTCATCGACAAGATCGGCATGGACGAGTTCCGCGAGCTGGTCGAGGAGGAGCTCAAGGGCGACTGGGTCGCCGAGCGCGACTTCTCCGTTGAGACCCTGCTCTTCGACTTCGACGAGGAGTCGACCGTCCAGCCCGCCGCGCCCGCCTACGCGAGCCCCAACGGCGACATGCGCGAGTTCCAGCGGTTCACCAAGTACAACGTCGTGCCCCAGCGCCAGCACGGCTTTTCGACCGTGCAGATCGCGGTGCCTCGCGGCGACCTGGTGCCCGAGCAGTGGCACGGGATCGCCGACATCATGCGAAAGCACTCGAGTGGGTTCCTGCGCACCACCGTGCAGCAGAACCTGGTGCTGCGCTGGGTCCGTGACGACGCCGTCTACGAGGTTTGGCAGGCGCTCGGCGCACTGGGCCTGGCCGAGCCCGGCGCCGACACGATCACGGATGTGGTCAGCTGCCCCGGAACCGACAGCTGCAAGATGGGCATCACCTCGTCGATGGGTCTCAACCGCGCCGTGCGCGAGCGCCTGGCCGAGATGCAGATCGATGACGAGGACGCGCAGAAGATCCACATCAAGATGAGCGGCTGCCCCAACGGCTGCAGCCAGCACCACATCGCCAACATCGGCTTCTACGGGGCGTCGATCAAGGTCGGCGACAAGGTCATGCCGGCCTACGTCGCCCACATCGGTGGCAACTACGAGGGCGGCGACGTGGTCATGGGCACACGCCTGAAGGTGCGGATCCCGGCCAAGCGTGTCCCCGACGCCGTCGAGCGCTGGGTCCGGATGTACCAGGACGAGCGCACCGAGGGCGAGCGGTTCAACGACTACGCCGAGCGCGTGGGCGCGATCCACTTCGAGGATTCGGCCCGCGACCTCTCGATCCCCGTCGAGTTCAGCCTGGAGAACATGGGCGAGTTCATGGACTGGGCCCGCAAGGAGCCCTTCAAGGTCGAGCGCGGCGAAGGCGAGTGCGCCATCTAGTGAAGCCCCTGGCTTCAGACCTCGCGACCGTTCGCGCGCCGGCTCTCGATCCGGTCGTGCCGCCCCTGGCCGAGATCCCGGATCTCGAGGGTTCGTCGGCGCGCGAGGTTCTGGAGTACGCGGTCGAGCGCTTTCACCCGCGCCTCTACGTGGCCGTCTCCTTCCAGAAGGAAAGCTCGGTGATGGTGGACATGCTGCTGGACATCGAGCCCAGCGCCCGCTTCTTCACGATTGACACCGACGTGCTGTTTGGCGAGACGTACGAGACCTGGAAGCAGTTCGAGGAGCACTTCGACATCCAGCTCGATGTCTACAAGGGCATGAGCCTGGCCCGCCAGGCCAGCCTGCGGGGCGACGAGCTCTGGAAGACCGATCCCGACGCCTGCTGCGGCATCCGCAAGGTCACACCGATGAAGGAGGCCCTGTCGCACGTCGACTGCTGGGCCACCGGGGTCAGGCGCGACCAGGCGCACACGCGCAAGAGCGTCTCCAAGCTGCACTGGGACCGGGCGCACGGGCTCTGGAAGATCAACCCGCTCGCGGACTGGTCGGAGAAGGACGTCTGGAACCACATCTCCCAGCGGGGCCTGCCCTACAACGAGCTGCACGACCGCGGCTACGCCTCGATCGGCTGCACCCACTGCACCAAGCCGGGCACGGGCCGTGACGGCCGCTGGTCGGAGTCAGCCAAAACCGAATGCGGGATACACGGCTGACATAGAGGGGTAAGGTCGGATCACACGATCCGAGGAAGGTTTCCATGGAGTCTTCGAGCCCCGTCGCAGTACTCGTCGTCGCCAACCGCACCGCCGCCACGGGCGCCCTGCTGGACGCCGTGCGCGCCCGCGTGGCCAGTGGCCCGGCCACGTTCACCCTGCTCGTTCCACGCAGCGCCCACGGCCTCCATCGGGTGGTCGATCCTGAGGACCAGAGCGATGACGAGGCCCTCCAGACCCTTGCGCTCGCCCTGCCGCTCCTCGAGGAGGCGGCGGGCAGCAAGGTCGAGGGCAAGGTCGGTGACGCCGAGCCGCTGGCAGCCATCGAGGACGCCGTCAACACCGGCGCCTACTCGGAGATCATCCTGTCGACGCTGCCGGCCACCGTCTCCCGCTGGCTCAAGCTGGACCTGCCGAGCAAGGTCTCGGGGCTGGGACTCCCGCTTACGACCATCACGGCGCGGGGCTGAG
>JAXDIE010000006.1:0-34055 GCA_034664165.1 Thermoleophilaceae bacterium
CACCCGCACCGGGAACCATGGTCCTGATCACAGGAGCGTCATCCGGCCTGGGTGAGGAGTTCGCCAAGCAGCTTGCGTCCCGCGGCCACGACCTCGCCCTGGCGGCCAGGCGTGTTGACCGCATGGACGTGACGGCGGCCGAGCTGCGCAAGGAGCACGGCGTCGAGGTTCTGGTCTTCGAGCGCGACCTGGGCAACGAGGCCGGCTGCCGGGCACTGCTCGAGGACGTCGAGGCAAGCGGCAAGGACCTCGTGGGCCTGGTCAACAACGCCGGCTTCGGCTCATCTGGCCGCTTCCACGAGATGGACCAGGACTGGGAGCTCCAGCAGGTCAGGCTGAACGTCGAGACCGTCCATCTGCTCACTGGCGCCGTGCTTCCGGGCATGGTCGAGCGCGGCGAGGGCTCGGTTTTGAACGTCGCCTCGATCGCCTCCTTTCAGCCCCTGCCGAACATGGCGACCTACTCGGCCACCAAGGCCTTCGTCCGGGTCTTCTCCGAGGCAGTCAACGCGGAGCTTTCCGGCACCGGTGTGTCCTGCACCGCCCTCTGTCCCGGGCCGATGGCCACGGAGTGGGAGGAGGTATCGAACGTCGGCAGCGGCTGGATGCCCGGGGTCGCCTACGTCTCGACCGAGACCGCCGTGCGTGCCGCCGTGAAGGGCATGGTTCGAGGTGCCCGGGTCGTCGTGCCCGGCCGGATCCCACAGGCCCTGGCGTGGGGCGGCCACCTGGCCCCGCGCTCGGTGGTGCTGCCAGCCACGCGCTTCTTCGGCGACCTCCGCCGGAAGTAGTCCCCGGAAACGCGACCGCCCCCGGTCCGCGAAGACCGAGGGCAGTGCAAGTGGCGGGAGCAGGATTCGAACCTGCGTAGGCAGAGCCATTCGGTTTACAGCCGAACTCCTTTAACCACTCGGACATCCCGCCAAGCCGAAAGGATTCTAGAGAGCGGGCGCTGATTCGACTTCGAACTCTGCGTACTTCGGGCCGCCGAGCAGAATCGCCGTACCCCCGCCAACTTGCTTCGACGGGATAAACCATCGCTGCCCGCTCTCGACGAGGACGAACAGTCGGTCGCATCGGACTGGATCGAACCGCTTGACGAGGCCACTCCAGCTCTGGTTCCCACCCCGCGTGCACAGGTAAACGGCATATCGCCCGTTCTGGACACGTGTGCACGTCTTCACCTGGACTCGGTCCAGGGTCCCGTCGGGCCATTCCGCGATCAAATCGACGTCCGGGCTGTGGCCAAACGGAAGCCAGAGCTTTGCGCCCTGGCGCGCTAGCCACTCGATCGCGGATGCCTCACCCAGGTCGCCCTGTGCGCGCGGGTGAGTTCGCCTCAGGCTCATACGAACGATGTTCGTATGAGGTGTGTGACACGTGGGCGCGCGTGTGTGACAAAACGGCTACAGGCTTGTGACAAAGACGAAGGGGCCGGTGACATCCCCCGAAGTCACCGGCCCGGTCCGTCCTTGAGAGCTACGCCGTGTCGCGGAGCCGCTGCGCCTCCGGCAGCAGCTCGAGCTTCTTCAGCGTGTTGTTCTCGATCTGGCGGATGCGCTCGCGCGTCACGCCGAAGGCGCGGCCCACTTCCTCGAGCGTGCGGGCCTGGTGGCCCTTGAGCCCGAAGCGCATCTCGATGACCTCGCGCTCACGGAGCGGGAGGGCGTCGAGCGCCGTACGAACGTTCTCCTTGCGGAGATTCTCGATCGCGGTGTCCAGCGGGGACTCGGCCGATTCGTCCTCCAGGAAGTCGCCCAGCTCCGAGTCCTCCTCGTCGCCGACCGGCTTCTCCAGCGAGACGGGCAGCTGCGCCATCCGCAGGATGTCCTTGACCTCGCGGGTGGTGACCTCGAGCTCCTCGGCGATCTCCTCCGGGGTTGGCTCGCGGCCGAGCTCCTGAACGAGCTGGCGCTCCACGTGCACGACCTTGTTCAGCTTCTCGACCATGTGGACCGGGATGCGGATGGTGCGGGCCTTGTCGGCAATCGCACGGGTCACCGCCTGGCGGATCCACCACGTCGCGTAGGTCGAGAACTTGTAGCCGCGCCGGTAGTCGAACTTCTCGACCGCGCGGATCAGGCCCAGCGAGCCCTCCTGGATGAGATCCAGGAAAGTGAGCCCGCGGCCCAGGTAGCCCTTGGCGATCGAGACGACCAGACGCAGGTTGGCCTCGATCATGTGCTGCTTGGCGCGCATGTCGCCACGCTCGATGCGCTGTGCCAGCGAGACCTCCTCGCGGGCGGTGAGCAGCTCCACCTTGCCGATCGAACGCAGGTACAACCGCAGTGAGTCCAGACTGGGCTCGACGGTCAGGTCGATCTCGACCTTCTTCGCCGCGCCTGGCTCCTTCTCTCCTGCTCCGGCCTCGATCGTCCCGTTGTCCGAGACGGCAGGCTTGCCGTCATCGTTGACCACATCGACCCCGTGTTCGATCAGGTGCCCGTGGAGCGCTGAGACCTGCTCCTTGGTGACGTCGACCTCTTCGAGACAGGCGGCGATTTCCTCGAACGTCAGATAGCCGCGTTCCTTGCCTTCGGCGACCAGAGCGCGCAGCTCCTCGACCTCGCCAAACGGAAGGTCGGCAACATCTGCCAACAGTGTCGCATCGTCTTTAACAGTCAACCCATCGCTCCCTCAAACGTCGATTGACCCCTCCGGCCTTACGGCGCGGCGGACGATAGCACCGAATGTCACATGGGGATGGGGAGGCCTGCCCGCTATCGTGCACGGGGTTCCGATGGCCGAATCAAGCCACTCCTCAACAGCTCTCGAGACCGACGTCCAGGCGCGCCGGCCGGCCACCCGGGTGGGTCTTTCACGCGTCGGCGTGACCGGGGTCGAGAAAGTCATTCGCATCAGCTCCGCGGGCGCCGACCAGCTCTTCTACGCGGAGCTCGAATGCTTCGTCGACCTCAGCCCAGAGCAGAAGGGCGCGCACATGTCGCGCTTCGAGGAGGTGGTGAACGAGGCCATCGACGAGGTGGTCCTCTCCAGTGCGCTGAAGGCCGAGACATTGGCCAGCCGGATCGCCGAGCTGGTGCGCGAGCGCCAAGGCGCGCTGCGCGCCGAGGTGACCATCGCGGCCCGCTATCCCGAGACCAAGCCGGCCCCCGTGTCGGGTCGCCCGACCCAGGAGATCTACACGCTCTTCGGCTCCGCGGTGGCCTCCGCAACCGGCACACGACGCGTGGTCGGCGTCCAGGCCCAGGGCATGACCGCCTGCCCCTGCGCGCAGGAGATGCTCACGGAGCGCGCCGCGGTGCGGCTCCAGGAGCAGGGCTTCACCGCCGATGAGATCGAGCGCATCTTCGACTCCGTCCCGGTGGCCACCCACAACCAGCGCGGCATCGGCACGCTCTACGTGGGCTGCCCCGAGGGCGTGGAGGACACGATCGAGGCGGCCACCCTCCTCGAGATCGTCGAGGAGTCCATGAGCTCGGAGATCTACGAGCTGCTCAAGCGCCCGGATGAGGCAGCCGTCGTGGAGAAAGCCCACCGGCGTCCCCGCTTCGTAGAGGACTGCGTCCGCGAGGCCATCCGCCTGGCCGTCGAGCGTTTCGCCCCTCTGGGCGACGCCGCCTTCATCTCATCCCGCCAGGAGAACCTCGAGACCATCCACAAGCACAACGTCGTGGCAGAGCGCCACGGCACTCTTGGCGAGCTGACGCGTGAGCTGGACGGTGGGGACCCTGAGATCGTCCGCCACACCAGCATGCGCGACTGGCTCCACGGGCCGGCCTGAGCCCAAATTGCCCAGGCCTTAGTACATAAGGCCAAAGACGGACCAATGGACGTCCGTCCCGGGGGCCGTTCCACCGCAGTGCCACGCGTACCGTCGACGAGCCCACATGGGTTCCGCGCTTCCACCACGCAGCGGCGAGCTCGGCATGACGCTCATCGAATTGCTGATCGCCACCACCATGAGCCTCGTCGTGATGGGGGCCGCCATGGGCTTCCTCGCCACCGGCCAGCGCAGCGCACAGCAGACAGGTAGCCGGGCCGAGACCCTGGGGGCGCAGCGAGTCGTGCTCGAGCGGATGACCCGGGACATGCGCCAGGCCCAGACCGTGAACGTGGTGAGCCCCTCGATCGTGGACCTTCAGATCCCGGCACCCGGCACCACCCTGCTGAGGCCCGTTCGCTACGACTGCTCGCAGGCCTCGTCCTGCCGCCGCCAGCAGGGCGTACCCGGAGGCGCGCTGAGCGCAAACGCCGCGACGATCCTGACCGGAGTCCAGAGCGCCACGTTCTCCACGAGCTCGGTGGCCGCGAGCCAGGACTACATACAGGTCGAATTGGTGGTCAGGACCCCCGGCCGAACTCAGGGAGCGGCCCTGAGTGCCGGCGTCTTCGTCAGAAACAAGGCGGGCTGAGATGCCCGGAGCGCGGAGGCCGGATCAGGAGGGTGGGTTCGGGATGATCGAGGTGCTCGTCGCCGTCTTCATCCTCGCGATGGGAATCATCGGAGCGATGGGCGTGTTCATGTCCGCGGCGAAGGGCACGTATGCGGCCGAACGCTCGGGGCAGGGAATCTCGCTTGCCGAGCGGGAGCTCGAGCGGCTGGCGGCCACGCCATTCAGCCTTCTCGAGCTGGACTCATACCCCACCGTGGCGGCGAGTGGGCCCGGCTCGTTCGTCTCGGGCGCCAACTTCCGAATCGCCGCCAGCTACTCGCGCCCGCCGGCCGAGGCCACGCTGCTCGAGCCCCTCGTGGTCGACCCCGACGCGAATCCTGCGGCCGACGGGACGAGCATCGTCCCGGTCTCGGTGAACGTTGCGATCGGCCCTCCAGGGGGGCCGACGGCGACCGTCTACAGGTTCATCACCAGACGGGACGAGAGCTGCCCGGTTCTCGGCCTCCTCGATGCCTGCCCGGCGGAGCAGGGGTCCAAACGGCTGACTATCGCGGTCATCCAGAACCAGACGGGCAACGGGGTGCGGCCGCGGCCCGTCTACGCCTCCACCGTCGTCACCGACCCGAGCGTGGCTCCGCTCGACCTGCCGCTATGAGGGCGCGGCTCGGATCGGAGCGCGGAACCGTGGCCCTTCCGGTCGCGCTGGCCATGGTGACCCTCCTGCTCCTCCTCGGGTCTGTTGTGACGATCCAGACCGTCACCGCCATGAGCGGCACGAACCGGGATGCCCGCGTGAAGCTTGCGATCCAGGCAGCCAATGCGGGGCTCGAGACCGCACAGTGGCGGACGAACACACTCTCCGAGGCCGTGAACAATCCTCTGACGACCCTGAACTGCGCGCTCCGAGGGGTCAGCGGCACGATCTCCCTCGTCGGGCCGGTCAACATCCAAGGGGTTCCCTGGTGCCCGGCAAGCTCCCCTGAGAGCCTTGGCAACGGAGAGAGCTACAGCTACCAGATCTCCGGGCTCGCGGGCATCGATTTCGACAACCTGTCCTCCACGCTCGATCGCGAGGTGGTGGCGACCGGAACGGCCAACGGGATCACGCGTCGCGTGCTCGGGCGCTACACGGCGATAGACATGGCTCGGCTGTTCACGGACTTCGCGGTCTTCTCCAAGGAGACCCTGACGATCAGCAACAACACCGATGTCGGCAGCTCCGAGATCCACGGCAACGCCCGGTCGAACTCCGACATCGCGCTCAGCAACAACGCGAGCATCAGCGGCAACGCGATGCCCGGGCCAGGCCACACCGTGACGCTCGACAACAACTCCAGCGTCAACGGGACCACCACCCCGGCAACCGAGCCAATAGTGCTGCCTCCGGCCACCATGCCGCTCTCGAGCGACGTCGACGGCATCTGCCGCACCGGGCTGCTGAACCTCCAGACGTGTTCCAGCGCGATCTGGAACACCACCACCAGACGGCTCAGCCTCAGCGGTCAGAACGTGACGATGATCGGGAACGTCTTCTCGCTGTGCTCACTGGTGCTGACCAACAACTCCACGCTGACGTTCACCCCCGCCAACGTTCTGGCGCCGATGCGCGTGTACATCGACTCGCCGAGCAACTGCCTGGTGAGCGGCTCGCCGCCGGCTGCGAGCCTCAGCGCGAGCAACAACTGGCGGATCCAGGTCGGGCTCACGGCACTGACCTACCCGATCGTCCAGATGTACGTGGTCGGCGCGGCGACCCCGACCACCATCTCGCTGGACAACAACTCCAGCTCGAGTTCGCCGATCGCTCTCTACGCGCCGAACTCGAATGTGACGCTGAGCAATAACGCGAGCTTCCGGGGCGGGATCGCGGCCAACCGGCTGACGCTGTCCAACCACGCCGACATCACCCCCGCGGGGGTCCAGATCGGATCCCTGATCGGGTTGCTGTCCCCGATCTACACCCTGACGCGCTACTCGGAGTGCTCGACCACGGTGCCCGGGCCGAGCCAGTCACCCGACGCCGGGTGTTGACCTAGCCCTCCGGGACCTCCTCGGCAGTCCCCAGGACCCCCCGGGCCAGCACGAAGTAGTGCACGCCTGACAGCACCGTCAGGCCGACTGCAACCCACACGAGGACGTTGACCCAGAGGGCGCCGGGGTTGCTCGTGATCAGCGCGACGATCATGGCGAACTGCGACACGGTCTTGAGCTTGCCGAGGATGCTCGCCGGGATCACATCGCCCTGCTCGCTCGCGACGATCCGCAGGCCGCTGACCGCAAACTCGCGCGCGATGATGACCATCGCGGCCCAGGCGGCCAGCCGGTCGAGCGAGACCAGCGAGACCAATGCCGCGGTGACCAGCAGCTTGTCGGCGATGGGATCCATGACCTTGCCGAAGGTGCTCTCCTTCTCCCAGGTCCGGGCGATGTAGCCATCAAGCCCGTCGGTGATCGTGGCCGCCACGAAGACGATCGCGGCCAGGAGGTCACCCGCACTGGTGCCCTCCTGCAGTGCAACGACCACCACCGGCACGAGCAGGATCCTGAAGAACGTCAGGGCGTTCGGGACGTTGAGGGGGAACAGCCGCATCGGCGCAGGCTATCCAGCGGGACTGAAGCCGCGGTGGCGAAGCAGCTCGATGTGCACCGTGCTGCCGATCGGCGTGAGCAGCACCGCCGTGGCCAGGACGCTCCAGGGCAGGGCCTTCCTCACGCAGCCGATGTACATCACCGCCGCCAGGCCGAGGAACGCCACGCCGTGGGTCCAGCCGAGGTAGTGCACGACGTCCCGGTCGAGCCCTCCAATCGCGAAAACGAGCAGCGTGCCGAAGACCACGGCCTCGATTGCCGAGTAGATCCGGATGACGCGGAAGAGCGTCACGCGGACTCGCCCGACAGCCGCACCTCCTCGAGGTCGAGGTCGTGTTCCACCGTGCGCATCACCTCATCGGTGATCGTCCCGGAGTTACGCAGCTCGATCAGGACCTCGCGCTGGGCCTCGATCAGCTCGCGCAGGGTGCGCGCGTAGGTCTGCGAGCGAGCCTCGAGCTTGGCGCCCTTCTCGTGGTCCGGGCCCAGCTCGAAGCGGGTGGCCCGATACTCGTAGAGGCCGCGCAGGCGCTCGATCGTGTCGTCGTAGGTCCATTCGGCTTCGGCCAGCTCCTCGATCCGCCGCGACGCCGCGCGGGCCGCATGCACGCGCGCGTAGCGCTCCTCGCGCGCGTCGAGGTCGTCGCGCTCCACCCTCAGCAGCTTGATCACCAGCGGAAGGGTCAGGCCCTGGCCGACCAGCGTGACGGCGATGACGCAGAAGGTGAGGAAGACGATGAGGTCGCGATCGGGGAACGGTCCGCCGCCCGCCACGGCGAGAGGGATTGCCAGGGCGGCCGCCATCGACACCGCGCCGCGCATGCCCGACCAGGCGATGACCATCACCACGCGCGGGCTCGGGTAGGGATCCCGCATCCGCAGCTGCTCGCTCAGCAGTCGCGGGAGGTAGGTGAGGATGAACACCCAGACAACGCGGATGACCACGACCAGGCCCGAGATCAGCAAGCCGTAGGCGACCAGCCTCAGGGCCGGGATGTCGCTCAACCTGGCCAGCACCACCGGCCACTGCAGCCCTATGAGCACGAACAGGAATGCGTTGAGCAGGAACTGGAGCACCTCCCAGAAGGCGTAGGTCTGAATCCGCACCGTCGCGGTCGTCAGCCGGGATGCGTGCCAGCCCATGTAGAGGCCGACTGTCACGGCGGCGATCACACCCGAGAACCCGAGCTGCTCGGCGGGCAGGTAGGCCGCATAGCCGGTGAGCAACGAGATCGTGATCTCGGTGGGCGGGTCATCCAGCCTGGCGCGGACCTGCTTGGTGACCCAGCCGACGGCCAGGCCCACGGCCACTCCCCCGACCCCTGTGAGAATGAACTGCCCGCCCGCCTCGGCCAGCGAGAACGTGCCTGTCACCACGGCCGCAATCGCGAACTTGTAGAGAACAAGCGCGGTCCAGTCGTTGGTGAGGCTCTCGCCCTCGAGGATCGTCAGGGCCCTACGCGGGACCCCCAGGCGCCTGAGGATCTCGCCGCCCGCCACCGAGTCCGTGGGCGAGACGATGGCTCCGACCACGAACGCCGCCGGCCATCCCATGCCGACCAGGTAATGCGCCGCCAGGGCGACCCCGACCGTGGTGGCCAGCACGAGCCCGATGGCCAGCAAGCCGATCGGCCGCAGGTTCCTCCTCAGCTCCCTGACGGAGACGAAGAGGGCCGCGGCGTACAACAGCGGCGGCAGGAAGATGACGAGCACCACGTTCGGCTGGAGCTCGATGGTCGGGATGGCCGGCACGAAGCCGATGGCCGTCCCGCCCAGCACCAGCAGGATGGGGTACGGAACCCTGCTTTTGTGGGCGACGACCGCCAGCGCGGCGATGGTCGCCAGCAGGCCGACCAGTATCAGCTCGTAGTGCACGCCTTAAGCGTGTCAGAGCGCGGCTTGGTTCAGGCGACGGGTTGGACCACTGCCGTGCAGTAGGCGCAGCGGCGGGCGGCATTCGGGATGCTCGAGAGACACTCCGGGCACTCGCGCGTCTTTGGGTCGTCGGGCTTCTCGAAGCGATTCAGGAGGTGGTTGGTGGGCTTGACCACGAAGAAGAACACCACCCCCGCCACGATCAGGAACGAGATCAGCGCGTTGAAGAAGAGCCCGTAGGTGAACGTGCTGTGGTTGATCGTGAAGGTCAGGTCCGAGAAGTCCGGCTGGCCCCCGATGGCCGCGATCAGCGGCGTGATGAGGCTCTTGGTGAGAGCCGTGACCACCGCGGTGAACGCGGTGCCGATCACGACGGCAACCGCCAGATCCACGAGGTTGCCACGCAGGATGAACTCGCGGAATTCCTTCAGCATTCCCCTGTTCTTCCCAGTCGGCCCGGACGGAACTCCGGCCGACGCACCCAGGCGGCTACGGAATCGACTTCTCCTTCTCGCAGCCGCCCAGCGCCTTGTCCTTGCCGGCCGCCCCGCTGCAGAGGTCCTTGTTCTTCCCGCCGTCCATCAGGTCGTTGCCCGACTCGCCCAGCAGGTCGTCGTTGCCGGCGTTGCCGTTGATGGCGTCGTTGCCTGGGCCGCCGTGAAGCTCGTCGTTGCCGTCTCCGCCGACGATCCGCGGCGGGTTGTCCAGACCGCCGAGAGCCTTGCCCTTGCTGAAGTCGTTGCCCAGGCCGCCGTCGACGAAGTCGTCGCCCGAGGAGCCCAGGAGCAAGTCCTCCCCATCGGAGCCGCAGATGGTGTCGTCGCCGAGCCCGCCGTCGACCTTGTCGTCGCCGCCGCCCGTGTTGATCACGTCATCCCCGCTCGTGCCGATCACCAGGTCATCCGTATCGGAAAGCGGATCGCCATCGTCGTTCACGGTGATCGTGACCGGGATCCCGTTGCAGTTGCCGGGCGCGGGTATGGCCAGCGCCGGCACGGCGGCGAGAGCCGTGAGTAGTGCTGCGCTGAAGATTGCTGCGACGGTCCGGCTCATCTGGCTGCCTCCTCGAAATTACGGTGAAGCCAGCCTAACCCGTCCGGATGGGCCTAGTACCCGTTGCTCTGTCCCGCCTTGTCCAGCTGGTGCTGGAAATCACTGCTCTGGGTGATGCCGAAAATAAACAGGCCTACGAGCAGCGAAATGGCGATGGCCAGCAGCAAGCCGAGGATGCTGGTGATGATCCCTGCCATAGCCATGCCGCCGCGACCTGCGGCGGGGTTGCGGGTGGCCGCCTTGCGGCCGAGCACGCCGAAGATGATTCCGAGGACGCCGAAGACGAAAGCGATCGGGAAGAACAAGACCGCGGTGATCAAAGCCAGGATGCCCATGACCAGCGCGGCCACGGCCATGCCGTTGTCGGACCCCTGGGCGGCCATCGGCGGTGGGCCCGGCGGAACGATCGGCGGCTGCTGCTGCGGCAGCGGCGGCGGCGGTACATCGGTCATCGGGATCTCCTCCGTTGCTGGCGGCTTACGATGGACGCATCATGAAGCACCTGGGAGGAGTGCGGAGGTAACGGCCCGCCCGGATCCGCCGGCCGCGTTCACCGTCTCGGCGCGCTCGGTTCGCTGACCCGCAGGCTCGGCGGGCTTGTGGCAGCGCACCTGGTAGACCGACGTGAGGCCCCGCTCGAAGCCCATCCGCGCCGCCCGTAGGTAGACCCTCCAGACCCGAGCCCGCTCGGCGCCGGCCAGCTCGACGACTCGGTCGTAGTGAGACTCGAAGTTGTCGATCCAGTGGGTCAGCGTGGTCGCGTAGTCGGCCGCGAACCCCTCCACGTGCTCGGTTGTCAGCCCCGCGCGCTCGATCGCCTGCACCACGCGCGAGAGCGGTAGCGCCTCGCCGTCGGGGAACACGTAGCGGTCGGAGACCGGGCCCGTCTCCCTCTCCACAGCGGGCTGAAGCTCGGCGATCCCGTGGTTCAGAAGCCGGCCTCCCGGCCGTAGCAGGGCTGCGAGCTGCCTGGCGTACACGTCGATCTGGGCCTCCCCGACATGCTCCACCATGCCGATGCTCGAGATCGCGTCGAACGGCTCCTCGGCCAGCTCGCGGTAGTCGGCCAGGCGGATCTCGATTCGATCGGCAAGCCCGGCCTGCTCCACGCGCTCACGCGCGAGCTGGGCCTGCTCTTTGGAGAGGGTGATCCCGAGAACCTCGACACCGTGCTGCTCGGCCGCATGCATGGCGAAGCTGCCCCAGCCACAGCCGACGTCGAGCACCCGCTGCCCGGGCTGCAGGGCGAGCTTTGTGCAGATCAGCTCGAGCTTGGTGCGCTGGGCCTCCTCCAGCGTGGAGGCACCGCGCGAGAAGATCCCACAGCTGTAGGTCATAGTCGGGTCGAGGAAGAGCTTGAAGAACTCGTTGCCAGCGTCGTAGTGGTAGGCCACTGCCGACCGGTCGCGAACCAGGCTGTGAAGCCGGCCGCGCTGACGCAGCTCGATCTCCGGGACCGGTGGGGGCGCAACAAGGCCGCATGCGCGCACGGCGGCGAGAGCCATGCGGGCCAGGCGCCGCCGCGGGATCGGCGGGGGCTCCCAGAAGGAGACGAGGTCGATCGCCGCGTCCAGATCGTCGACCTCGAGCAGGCCGGACACATACGCGCGGCCTATGCCGAGCTCGCCCGGTCGACGCAGAATGTGGGCAAGCGCCCGTGGCGATCGCAGCCGGAAGCGAGGCGCGTCCGGCGTGGTCCCTGGGATCGTCGTGCCATCCCAGAGCTCGACGGCGAACGGACGCTCGGGCAGCGCCCGGGGAAGCGCCACTTGAAGCGCCTTGGTTGAAGAGAGCACGAGCGAAAAATACCCAACAAGCGGTGGGTCGAATCCCTTAGGAGTCTTCTCCCGGCCCCAGGTATCGCGCAACTGCCTCCGCGCGATTCGACGCGTTCAGCTTTCGCAGTATCCGGCCCACGTGGCCCTTCACGGTTTCGGGCGACACCACGAGCTCCCGTGCGATGTCCCGGTTGGAGCGGCCCTCCGCCAGAAGGGCGGCCACCTGGCGCTCGCGCACGCTCAACACCATCCGCCCGCGGTTGCCCGAGTCGACCCGCCCTCCGGGGGCGAACGTGGGCCCATGACCTTGATCGGAGGGCAACGACACGGGCGCTTCCAGGATCTCGGCCATCAGAGCCTGGGCGGATGCGCTCATGTAGCGCAGCTCACTGGAGACCTCGACGCTCCGGGCACGGAGCACGACGCGCTCGACGCACCCGGCGATGATGGTCGCGAAGCCCGCCACCACCGCTCGGTCGACGGGCGTGACCTCGGGAGCGTCGCGGTCGAGCACCAGAAGGGCGAGCACGTGGGTCTCGGGCACGATGGCCCCCATTGCAACGTGGCCCAGGCTCAGCTGGTCCTGTACGGCGCTGGCCCGCCGTGCCGGATCGGAGGAGATGCCCTCGATCAGGTCGTGCTCCAGCGTGTGGGGGCGAATCGGGATCGGACTCGAGAGCACCGACCTGCGAAGCATGTCGCTGGCGCCATCCAGGGGGTCTGACTCGCCGCCGGAGAGGGCGGAGTGGCCGACGGACAGCACCAGGCCGCGGTTGAAGCCGAAGTCGGCACAGGCAATTTCCACAGCGCGTGCGAAAAGCTCACCCACCGTGACCGACTCGCGCAGGCGCGCGCGGGCGGAAACAAGCGCCTCGAAGGTCTCGAGCGGCACTCCCAGCGCGCGGGCCTCGGCCACGGCCGACATCAAGCTTCCATGCCCAGCGGGCCGGCGGTGTCGCCCGCCAGGAACTGCCGGACGAAGTCCGAGGGAGAGGCGAACAGCTCATCGCGCATGGCCGCCTCGAGCACTCGGCCCTGCCAGAGCACCGACACGTGGTCGCCGATGTGCTTGGCCAGCGACACGTTGTGCGTCACGACCACCATGGTGCCGCCGTGCTGGGTGTGCTGCTCCACCAGCAGGTCGGCCAGGAGGGCCGTGCGCACCGGGTCCAGGCCCGAGTCGGGCTCGTCGCACAGGACGATGCCCGGGTTGAGCACCAGCGAACGGGCCAGGCCGGCGCGCTTCTTCATGCCGCCGGACAGCTGGTTGGGAACCCTGTCGCCCGCATCAGCAAGGCCTACGGCCGCCAGGTGCTCCATCACGACCTCGCGGATCTCGGCCTCGTTGAGCGACGTGTGCTGGCGCAGCGGGAAGGCGACGTTGTCGTACAGGCTCATGGCGCTGAAGAGCGCGCCGTCCTGGTACATCACGCCGATCTCGCGGCGCAGGGCCAGCAGCTCGGAACGGCTCATCTGGCTGAGGGCGCGGCCGCGGATGAACACCTCGCCTGAGTCCGGCGGCAGAAGGCCCACCACGTGCTTCAGCAGAACGCTCTTGCCAGTGCCCGAGGGGCCGAGAACCACGGAGATCACGCCTTCCGGAATCGCCAGGTCGACGCCGGCCAGCACCTTGTGGTCGCCAAAGCTCTTGTGCACGTCGCGCGTCTCGATTGCCAACAGGTCGGCGGGGGGAGCGGTGTACCCGTCGGTACGAGGGGCCACGGCCGGCGGGTGCCAGCCGTTCTGCGGGGCGACAGCGGCCAGGAGGCCCCGCAGGATCGGGTCGACCTCGAGGTAGCGCCGCACCGGGCCCGTGGCCGTGACCTGGCCGCTGATCACAGCGGCCGTCATGGGCAGGAGCCCCCGGCTGAAGCCCTCGGCGTCATCGGCGGTCAGGGCGATCTCTATCTCGGCGGGCTCGCCGTCAGCGCCGAGTTGAGGCGGCGCACGGTCCAGAAGAAGGGTGACCGAGTTGGCCTCCCCCTCGATCCGGAAGCTCACGCTAGTCCGCGCGTAATGGAGAAGGGCTACGCCGTGCAGCCCGGACTCCAGCCCGGCCTGAAGCGCCGCGCGAAGCCGGCTCGCCGGGCTGGTCTCGCCTGGCTTGGTCAACCGCGCTTCCCGAGCTCGACAGCGTGGGGCACGGCGACGCGGCCGTTGGCTGATGCCGCGGGTGCGCTTCCGTTCGACGACCGCGCGTGCGCAGCAGGCGCCGGCCGCGACGAACGCCCGCGCAGGGCCTTGATCACGGTCTTGCCCGCGATCTGGCCGGGGATGCCGCTGATCCCGCCAGTCGGGTGGGTTCCCGCGCCGGTCAGGAACAGGCCCTCGACCGGGGTCTTGTAGGAGCCGAAGCCGAACGCCGGGCGCAGCGGGCCGAAGCGGGCTGCCACCGGATCCACGTGGTAGACGTTGCCATCGGTCGCGTTGAAGCGGTCGGCCAGCTCGGGGCCCGAGCGGACGCAGCGGCCGATCTCGAGCGAGTCGAGGCCCTCGTAGTACTCGGCGCACTCGGCCAGGACGTGCTGGCCCACCTCATCGCGCTTTGACTCCCAGGACTCGATCGGGTTGGCCGGCACGATTCCCGACCACAGCCAGAAAGTGTCCTGGCCGTCGGGGCCCTGGCCGGGATCGATCGCAGTCGGCACGATCCCGATGAACGGGATCTGCTTGGGCCAGCGCCTGGCCACGACGGCGTCCCAGGCCTCGACGTGATCCTCGAACGTGTGCCAGCTGCAGATCGGCGCCCGCAGATCCAGCCCGTCCTTGCGCCAGGCGTTGTGCTTGGGCAGGTCGAGCCGTCCGGACAGGGCGACATCGATCTTCAGCGAAGCCGCCTCGACGGTCGAGGTCGGGATGTTGCCCGCGCGCCGTTCCATCTGCTCGGGCATCGAGCCGCCGGGCAGCAGCCTGGTCAGCGTCTGCTTGGGGTCGTTGCTGGCCAGGACGGTGCCGGCACGCAGCTCCTCGCCGCCTTCCAGGCGGACGCCCTCGATACCGCCCGAGCCCACCAGCAGCTCCTCGACGCGTGCGGATGTGCGGATACGGCCGCCGTTGTCGGTCAGACACGCTGCCAATGCCGCGGGCAGCGATCCTGATCCGCCCTGGAACCGGGCCGAGTTGGTCCGCTGGCACACGGCCAGGTAGATCAGCGCCCATCCCGTGGCGTCCTGGGTCATCCAGGAGAACGGGGGCATTGCGGCCAGCGCCCCCTGCACCAGCGGGTGCTCGAAGTTCTCCGTGATCACCTCTGCGTGGGAGCCCGCGAACAGCCGCGCGATCGGCAGGAGCTCCTTGCGGTGCCGCAGCGCCGCGCCCAGCGTCTTGATCACCGCGCCCGGCGCAGGCCGGGTCGGGTGCGTGAGCATCATCGGGGTCACCAGGTCCATGGCCGCGTCGAGCGTCCGCGACATCCGCAGCCACGAGTCGGCGTCCTTCTTGGAGAAGTGCCGGATCTCGTCGGCCGTCTTTGCGGCGTCCTTCCAGATGGCGATCGACGCTCCCTCCGGGTCCAGATGCACGTGGTAGGGGTCGGCGATCAGCTGGTTCAGCCCGTAGCGCTTGAGGTTCAGGTCGGCCTCGATGGTCGTGGCCCGGAAGAGCGACGCCTGGATGCCTCCCTCGTTGATGCTGTGCCCAGGGGCGGCGGGGATGATCGGGTTGGTGCCGAGCATGCCGCCGACCGTCGGCGAGGCCTCGAGCACGGTCAGCTCGTGCCCGGCCTTGGCCAGATAGCACGCTGCCGTGAGCCCGTTGTGGCCTGCGCCGATGACGATTACCTGGCTCATACCGACACCGGCTCTCGGCCGGGGGTGGATGGGGGCGTGGGCGCAGCGGGCATTCGCGTCGGAGCGTCCGCCCCGGTGGCCACCGCCTTGAGCTTCTGCCACAACGTCTCGTCGGCGAGCTCCTCGGCCGGTCGCGCGACCACCAGCCCGACCATCCACACGCAGTAGAGGGCCAGGGCCAGCGTGGCGAAGCCCGCCAGGTAGGTCCACACGTAGGAAACGTCGGTCTGGTTCAGCGCGATCCACATCGGGAAGCCGGAGGCGGCGTTCGCGATTCCGTCGGCCATCGGTACCAGCGGGATGATCCCCAGCATCTTCCAGCCGGTCAGGTGCGGCTTGAGCTTGTAGATGAGCATGCCGGCGACCATCGGCATCACCGGGTTCACGAAGCCCCACCAGAGCGGGAAGCCCCAGATGTCGAACGGCTGCTGGCCGTAGTAGAGGTAGGTGCCGGCCAGGATGCCGGGGCTCTCGAGGAAGATGTCGACCACGAAGTCGAGCGCCCAGAGCGCGAACAGGCCCTTCATCGTGATCCCGCGCTGGAACAGCCGGTAGGCCAGGTAGCCCAGGCCGCCCACGTACCACGGGTAGACGAAGCAGATGTACAGCGGCATCGTGCGGTCGAGGATCGTGAACGTGCCGAGCGCGTCGACCTCCTTCAGATACACGAGCCCCAGCACGTCGACGATGGGCTCGTACATCGCCGCCAGCGCGCCGCCGAGGATGCAGTAGAGGAGGAGCGGTCCCTTGCCGCCGATGATGTGGCGCACCGCGATGGCCAGGGCGATCCCAAGCGGGATGAAGATGAAGATGTTGAACACCGTCTCCGCCGTGTGAGGCATCGGCATCGACGTCGGCGGCTGGGGAATGGCCGCTAGTGCTGAAAACACGAAAATCCTCCTCTAGATGTTGATCTCACGTTTGGTAAGGCCATCGACGTGCGCCGCGCGCAACGCGGCCGTGACCGGCCCCGATCCCGCGCGCGGGTTGGTCGACACGGCCAGGTCGCTGACGCCCTGCCGGCCGTCGAGCTCGGCCACCGCGACCGACTCAACGCTGGCCACGCCGTGGTGCTCGAACACCACGGCGTCGATGGGCCGGAAGTTCAGGGTGAACGCCTCCTCGCCCGGGAGCTGCCAGGTGCAGCTGCCGGCGCGGAACGTCGTGGCGTCGGCCTCCATCTGCACCAGGATGTCGACGGAGTCCGCGTGCACCACGCGACCCTCGCGCACGACGTAGCCGTACTGGCGAATCGTGCCGTCGCGGCCGTGCCAGGCGATCGCGCCGAAGGACAGGTCGGGGCCGAAGGTTCCGGGGCACCAGCGATGGTTGAGCAGCGTGTCCCACAGGCGCAGGCCCCAGCTGTGGTCGCGGTGGCAGAGGCCGTCGATCACGTAGTCGCGGCCGTCCAGCTGGACGGTGCCCGTGACGCGCCCCGAGGTCTCGTAGTGGCTGCTGGCGAAGTCGTCGAGCAGCGTGCCCGCCCCGGTGGGGAAGAAGTCGGTGCGCGGGTAGAAGTCCTCGACCGTGAGGTCCAGTGAGCACTCGTCGTCCTCGACGCGGAAGTGAATATGCCCGTCGTAGGTCCACTGGTAGCGGCCGTCGAGGATGCCGAAGCCGCCGTCGGGCAGCCTGTCGGCGTCGGTGAGCGGCGAGGTGACGTTGCGGCGGAAGCGCGTGCCGTCCTCCGTGACCACCCCGAACCAGAGGTTGGTGATCCCGCCCGCGTGGTTGGGCTCATGGCCGATCCGGACGATCCCGCCGATCTCCTGCTTCAGGTCATGCCACGTCAGGAAGACGCTGTCCTGCCACCACTCCTGATCGGTCGGCTGCTGCCGGAGCTCCGAGTCCTCCCCGTGCTCGACGACCTCGATCGACTGTGTAGCGCTCATCGGATCCTCACCTGTTCCCGATGAAGGACTGGACGGAGCCCTCTGGCGCCGGCAGCTCGAGCATCTTGGCCAGCAGCATGCTTGCCGGGTTGCTCAGCTTCATGGGGGCGCCTTCGGGAAGCAGGCCGGCCGCGATCATCATGTTGCCGGCGCGGTGCATCAGAATCGACAGGCGCAGCGCGGAGAACACCTCGTAGTAGTCGATGTCCTTGGCGGTGTAGCCGGTCAGGGCCTCGTAGTTGGCGATCGTCTCCTCGCGCGTGGGGAAGCCCTCGGGCAGCGGCGCGCCGATGCCCTCGGTGTGGTGGCGGACCATGAAGAGCCACCAGGCCAGGTCCAGCTCGGGATTGGCGACCGTGACCATCTCCCAGTCGAGGACCGCGCCGATCGAGAGGTCGTCGGCGAAGATCATGTTGCCCACACGGGCGTCGCCCCAGACCAGGACCTGCGGGCCCTCGTCGGCCGGCCGGTTGGCGCGGCACCACTCGATGGCCGCTTCGACGGTCGGGTTGGGCTCGCCCTCGGCGGCCCACTTGAAGGTGTGCTCCCAGTGGTCCAGCTGGGCGTCGATGCCCGCCTGGGCGTAGTCGCCGTCGACCAGCTCGTTCAGGCCCAGCGCCTTGTAATCGGCGGCATGGACCTTGGTCATCGCCTCCAGGGCGTTCTGGCACATCGTCGCGCGCTGCTCGGGGCTCAGCTCCTCGAGCACCCAGCCGGTGGCGGTGAAGGGAGGGTCATCGGAGGGAATCCGGCCGTCGACGCGGGTCATGGTGATGAACTCCCCGCCCATGATCGACTTGTCCTCCTCGTAGAAGTGCATCGTGGGCACGGGCACGTCGGTGCCCACGTCGAGTGCCTTCATGACGCGGTACTCGATGCCGAAGTCGGAGTCCGGGAAGACTGTGTTGTGCGGCGGGTTGATGCGGGCCACCATCGGCTCGCTGTGCTCGGCACCGTCGGCGGTCCACGCCGCGTCGAAGAGCACCGTCTCCTTTGACAGGCCGCTGGAGCTGGGCACCACGACGTTGGTCACGCGCACGTCCTGCACCTCGGGCATCTTGCGGGCGAGCCACTCGGTCAGCGCGCGCTCGGCCTCTTTCGGATCCGTCTGGTTGCTCAGGGCCATCGGTTACTTCCTCCTCTGTTTCATCGCACGCTGATAGGTGTCGAACCAGATCTCCTGGTAGGTCTGATGTGTCTCGCGGCCGTGTTCGTCGGTCCAGCGGTAGACGCTGTCGCGGAACGAGACGTTGGGCCAGGCGGGGATTGCGGCTGCCGCGATGGCCTGGCCGCTGAAGCGGTGGATCTGGCCGTGCTCGTCCTCGGCCTCGATCTCCTGGCGAAGGGCCATGTCCAGCGTGGGGTGGTACTCCAGGACGTTGCGGCGAACGCGCGTGATGGCGCGCGACTCGTCGCCCAGCTGGAGCCACGCAAAGTGGTGGGTGGGCCGGTCGGCGGGGATCTCGTACAGGCCCTTCCACCGCGGGTCGGTGTCGGCCGGCTCGAAGCTGATCTGGTTGAAGATCAGGTCATCGCCGAAGTACATGGGCGACCAGCCGACCGGCGGGAACTGAACGGCTGCGCGAGCCTCCTTGCGGATCTGCCGCCATGAGCGGTCGCGCACCGCGGGGCAGTCGACCTCGTGGCGCTCGCCGTCGAGCATGAGGTGGCCGGTGCAGCGCATGAACTGCTCGCTGCCGCCCGGGCGCTGGCCGGGGTCGCTGTGCTCGTCCTCGCCGGGCATCACGTGCCCGCGCACGAAGAGCGGCGACACGGCGGTCTGGGCGAGCTCGAAGGAGACGCGGCCGTCGGCGCTGGCGTAAGAGAGGTCGGCCGACTCGCCCGGCTCGGTGAAGTCGATGGTCAGCCCGTTCTGCGTTGTGATCGACGAGCCATCGATCTCCGGCCACGGCATCGTGATCTCGTAGTCCACGAACTCGGCGTCGAGCACGTTCACGTTGTCGAGCCCGCGGAAGATGATCACGCCGCCCTGGCAGAGCGGGAAGGCCGGCTGGTAACGGACGTAGATGAAGGCGCCGATCTGCTCCTCGGGGATGGAGAAGCCGAAGTAGTGCGTATGGATCGTGTGCGGATCCCAGGCCTCTCCGGGCGCGGGCAGAGGGAGGAGGAGGTCGGTCTCGGCCCCGTGTGTTGCAAGTGCCATCAGGCTGCTCCCCCGGTCACAGTGCGCAATATACACACAAACTGAAAGTTTCGTCAACTCTGGATGATATATTCAGAACTGGTGGCACTTTCGAAAGAAGCACCCCCCGATCGGGGCGCCCGCAGAAGGGCCCGGACTCGCAGCCGGTTGACTTCTGCAGCGTGGGACCTGATCGCCGAAAAGGGCGTCGGCGGCCTGCGGATCGCCGAGATCACCGAGCGCGCCGACGTGGGCCTCGGCTCCTTCTACAACCACTTCGACTCCAAGGAGGAGATCGTCGAGGCGGTGGTCACCGAGACCATCTCGGTACTCGCCGAGACCATCGTGGTGAACACCGCCGACCTGGACGACCCCGCCGAGGGCGTGAGCGTCGCCAGCCGCATGTTCATCAGGCTGGCCGAGACCGACCCCCAGCTGGCAAGGCTGCTGGTGAACCTCGACCGCGCGGACGTGTTGTTCGAGACCGCCGTGCACCCGTTTGCGAACGCGGCCCTTCAGCTGGGCATCCAGGCTGGGCGCTTCGAGGTCCGCGACGTGGACATCGAGCTCACGTCGATCGTCGGCTCAACCCTCGCGATTGTCAGCGGCATCCTCGACGGGCGCCTGCCGGCCGACTCGGACGCGGTTCAGGCCGAGACGCTCCTGCGCGGACTGGGGATGGACCCCGCCGAGGCGCACGACATCTCCCGCCGGCCCCTGCCGGCAATCCCAACGACCTGACGCTCGATCGGCAGCAATGAGGGAGCCGCCGGCCAGAGGCGCGGTTGGTGAGAACCGTGCCCATGGGGGACGAAAAGCACCAATCGCGGTCGAAACCCGACTTTCGGGCCAGATAGGCCCGTTTCTACGACCGCGACTTCCGGGGAGCCGATGCTCGAGACCGGGCTCCCCCTCTTTGCTGCCGTTCGGGTCATTCGTACACCTCACGGGTGTACAAGCGTCCGCAGAACTACCCGGCTAGCAATCCGGGGTGATGCGCGGGTACTTGTACCCCGTCTTCGGCACGTCGTCCGGGCCGACGGCGTCGCTCATGCCCGTGTCCTCGCCGATCGAGCCGGGCTTGGGGAACGGGTCGAAGCTCAGGCCGCTGACCTCCTTGAGCGCGCCCGCGTGGAAGAGCGTGTGGGCAGCGCGGCTGACTTCGTCGGGCAGGCCGACCAGCGCGTTCTCCGTGAGGATCGGCGTCAGGCGGATCAGGTGGCCCACGGCGTCGTAGCTGTTGGCCGCCGAGCCCAGGCCCACGAGATTGGAGGTGAGGTCGTCCCGGTAGGGCTTGATGTAGCGCAGCATCGGGTTGATCTGGCAGAGGGTCTTGTGGAAGTCCGGGAGGGTCTCCTCCGCCGGGCCGGCCAGGTTGTGCACCTCGCTCATCGTGGTCTCGAGGCCCGGAGCGGCGCGGCCCAGCTGGTCCACCACGCGCCGGCCTTCACGCGCTGCGGGCGCGAGGTGGCTCACCGCCGGGTCGACATCGTGAACGGCGTCCGCCAGGCGGCTCACTACCGGCGTGGCGCGGTTGGTCACGTCATCGAGCGTTTCGGAGGTCTGCTTCACCTGCGAGAGGGTCGGCGGCAGCTGGTGCAGGAAGCTGGCCAGGTCCTGGTCGCTGTCAGCAATGGCCCGGAGGCTGGTCAGGCCTTGGTGGCCGAGGGTCTCGATGGCCGCGCTGCGGTCGCCCACCGCGTTTGCCACGTCACCCAGCTCGAGGACGAGCCGGCTGACCTGCTTTCGGTCGGTGGCCAGCACGTCGATCACGCGGGCGCCTGACTTCAGCGACCCGGCCGTGTCGCCCAGCAGCGAGTTGAGCTGCTCGCCGCGTCCGCCCAGCGATCCGCCGAGCGCCGTGATCATCCGGCGCGCGTTCTCCTGGGATCGCCCGCGCAGGACCGACAGCAGCTGGTCCACGTCGACGTAGTCATCCGCCTGGCTCATCGCGAGCACCGATCCGCTGGGAAGCTTGGTCGACGAGTTCCCGGCGTCGATAGCCACGTAGTTCTCCCCCACCGGTGTGCGCTGGCGAACCCTGACACGCGAGTCCTCGGAGATCGGGGTGACCGAGTCATTGTCGATCTCGAGGGTCACGCGGGCGCCGTCGCCGTCTCGCGTGACCTTCTTCACGGTTCCCACGTCCAGTCCGGCCATGGTCACGCGGGCGCCGACGGACAGTGACGCGCCCGTGGGCACCACCGCGTCGATCTGGTAGCCGCTCGCTCCGGAGATGCCGCCGCCCAGGTCCACGAACCAGAGCACGAGGGCGGCCGCCACCAGGATGGCGGCAACGAAGGTGATGAGATCGCCGCGCGACCGGGTGGTGTTCATCAGTGCTCGTCCTCTCGCCGCGGGACCCGCCCGCCGATGGGCTTGCCCGGTGTGCAGGCCTGGGGGGCGTACTCGAACGGGTCGTTCAGGACCCCTGTGGACTGGGCGCCGAACACGACGTTGCCGCGCGGCACCGGCCCGCGGACATCGCCGTACTTGCTCATGGAGGCGTCCCACTGGAAGAAGCCCTGGAGCCCGGTCTTGCAGCCGGCCACGCGCTTGATCGTGCGGTCCAGGGTGGCGGTCTGCGGATTGAGAGCGTGCACCGAGTCACGCAGGCTGGCCGACAGGGGCTCGAGCTCGCGCGCCAGCGGCACCAGGTCGTGCACCGGCGCCTTGAGCTTCTCCACTGCCGGGCCCAGGTCCGAGTCCAGCTGCCGCACAGAGCTCAGCGTGCCGCCGAGCTTGCCGGCGACCGGATCCAGGTCGGTGACGGCCTGGTCCAGGTCGCCAGTCACCCCGCGCACGGCAGAGAAGCTCGAGTCGATGGCACGGAGCGTGGGTGGCAGGGCAGCGACGGTGGCGTCCAGGTCGGCACTGCCGGCCTGGAGGGTGGCCAGCGTGGCCGAGCCGTCGCCCAGCAGGCGCGTCAGCTGCTGCTGGCGGGTGCCCAGCTCGTTCATCAGCACGCCGGTGTTGTGCACCACCCGCTGCACCATCGGCCGGCGCTCGGCCAGCTGGCGGGAGATCCGGTCGGTCACATCCAGGAGCGGCGCGAGCTCGGCGAAGGCCGTTCGCAGCCGGGCGCCGTTGTCATCAAGCCCGTTGCCCAGGTTGTCCAGCAGCGTGCGCAGCCGCCCTCTGACATCGGGGTTGAAGATATTGAGCACCTGCGAGATGTCGACCGAGGTGTCGGTGCGCGTCTCCGACAGAACGTCGTCGGGCCCGAGCACGCCGGCCGCTGGGGTGCCGCGGTCGAGCACATCGAGGTACATGTCCTGAAGCGCCGTGTTCGGGCGCAGCACCGCGCTCGCGTCCTTGTAGATCCGGCCGTATTCGTCGCGCAGGCGAGCGGTGACCACGGCCTGGCCGTTCACCATGTCGACCTGTGTGATCTGGCCCGCCGGGATGCCTCTCATTCGCAGGTCGTCGACGTCCGGAACGATTCCCGTGGCGTCGGCGACCGCGAAGCTGACCTCATGCGTGGCGGAAAGAAGCGTCTCGCTGACGTGGGAGATGATGTAGATGAAGATCGCGAGCGCTGCCAGCAGGGCGATCACGACGGAGATCGCGGGACGCACGGCGCGCCGGGCCTCGAGCTCCAGGCGCGAGCGGTTGACCTTGTCGCTGAGTGATGCCCTTACGTCGATCACGGCTGGACCCCCTTGGTCTTGCCGAGCGGGCTGTAGGAGAACAGCTTGTCGAAGGCGTTCTCGATGGAGTTGCAGGCCACCAGCTCCTTCTTGTCCGGGTTGCCCGCGTAGATCTGGCAGGGCAGGTACACCGGCGAGTTGCCGCTGGTGGCGGGAAAGCGGATGAAGTGGCCCTGGTTGTCCTTCTGGGCTGAGGCGCCGCCCACGCCGGCGAAGGTCGGCCCGATCATCTCGGACATCGAGTGCTGGGTATCCGGATCGATCTCGGACATGAACGGCAGGATCGTCTTGTCGACCCGGCGCAGGCTCGGCACCAGGTTCCGGAGCAGCGGCAGGCCGCCGCGGGCCGTCGTGGCCACCGACCGGACCGAGGGGCGCAGCGACTGCAGCAGCGGCTCGGCGTCGTCGGCCAGGTTGTCGGCGTCGACCAGCGTCGGGCGCAGGTGGGCAACGGTCGGCCGGACCTCGTCGGCCGGCCCGCGCAGCCGGTTGACCAAGCCATCGGCCAGGTTCAGGGTGCTGTCCAGCTGGTCAAGGGTCCTGTTGGTCCTGTCCATCAGGCCAGGCGACATGGCTAGCGCGGCCTCGATGTCGCCCTGACGCCCGCCGAGCGTCCGCAGCGTGGCCGAGGCGCCCGAGGTCAGGCTCTGCAGCTGGCGGTCCGGGGTGTTGAGCACATCCACGGTCTTGGCGGTGGAATCCACCAGCTGGCGCAGGTCGTAGTCCATGTTCGAGCCGCGCAACGCGCCCACGCCCTTGCCTATGTCGGGCGAAGTGGCGGCAAGGGTCTCCAGGGCCTTGGCGGGCGCGCGATCGTCCTTCAGCGCGTCTGCCAGCTCACCGGGAAGGGTCTTCAACCCGGACTCGGCGGCGCCTTGATCGACAGAGGTCACGTCCTCGACCTCCACCTGGCTCTCGGTCTGGCTCAGCGGGATCTGGCCCTTCAGGGAACCGGTGCTGGGCGTGCCCCTGTCCAGGTCCACGATGAAGGACCCGCCCAGTGCCAGCCGGAACCGGAGGCTGGCCGTGGCGTCCGTGTAGATCGGGCCGGCAGAGTCGTTCAGCGACATCGTGACGGCCGCGCTGGGGCCATCTGGATCCAGCGTGATGTCCGTGACCTTGCCGATCTCGACCCCGTTGATCCGGACCTGGTCGTTCTCGTGCAACTGCTTGGCGTCCTCGAAGACAGCCGTGACGGTATGCGCGCCGCTCTGACCGCCACCGCCGACGCCGGCTGCCATCCCGATCGCGATCAGGACCGCAAGCACGGCGAAGGTTGCGATGCCCAGGAGCACCATCGGGTTGGCTGTGCGCTTGCTCGTCATGGCCCCGTGGCCCCCGCCCGGTCATACGACTGCAGCGGGTACTTGGTGGACAGGTACTCGCACGGGTCCGGGTAGCCGTCGCGGAACAGCTTCGTGTCGCCGTGATCCTGCATCCCGAGGTTCTCGCTGGGGGACATCACGGCCTGGAGGCGGAACTGCATTGCCGGGCCGTTGGGTCCGCTGCCGGTGCCGCCGAAGCCGGTCATGCTGCGGAACACCGCGCCCGTGTTGATGATGTCGCACTTGTGGATGCCGACCTCGTGGACGATCGGCACGAGGTCGACGATGCCCTGGCGCAGCGGGTTGAGCACCGGGTTCAGGCTGTCGGTCACGCGCAGGGCGCCGGGCACGGCCGGGCGAGCGGCGTCGAGCAGGTCGGCCGCCTTGTCCAGCGGCCCATCGGCATCGTCGAGCAGGTCGGCCGCCTGGCGCAGGCCCTCGGGCGCGCGCTGGAGCGTCTGGTCGGCCGCGTTGGCCAGGTCGTCGGTGGCCGAGAGCAGCCGAACGCCGTTGCCAAGGCCTGTGTTGGCGCTCGAGAGCGCGCCGGGTGACTGCTCGAGGCTCGAGCGCACCGAGTCGCGTTCGGTGACGAACGGCGCCACAGCATCGGCGCCCGGCCCGAAGGTCCCGGCGATCTGGGTGCGGTTGGCGGCAAGTGGCGTCACGGCACGGTCCAGCGCGGGAAGCAGCCGCGCCGCCGCGCCCTGCGGCTCGAGCGTCGTGTGGATCAGGTTCTGGAACTCATGCATGCGGGTGCCGCTGGCGTGGATGCCCGCGTTGAGCACCTGCCCGTTGCCGGCAAACCCGCTGCCGAGCCCGCCGATCATCTGGCCGAGCGCTCCGCGGGTCTGCCTGTCGAAGGTGTCCAGCGCCTCGGTCACACCGAAGCTGAGCACGTCGTGCGGGCCTCCGATGGTGTCGCCGGAAGCAAGCATCCGGGATCCCGACCCGGGAATGATCTGCAGGTAGCGGGCGCCCAACAGGCCGTTGGCGCGGACGGCAGCCTTCGTGTCGGTGGGCAGCTTCAGGCCCGGCTCGAGCTGAACGCGGATGCTCGCCAGGCCGTTGTCGCCGATCGTCCGGTCCTGGATCTGGCCCACCCGCACGCCGGCGATTCGCACCGGGTCGTGCTTCAGCAGGTTGCCGACGCGGGGCACCTCGACCACGAGATAGGAGTACTGCTTGCCCGGCACGCCGTTGTAGGCACTGATTCCGATCCAGGCGATCGCGCCGAGCACGGCGATGGTCGCCACGCCCTTGAGCAGGGCCGATTGCGGGCTGGCGCTGTCGCGCCGGCGGCGGCGGGTCGGGGTGGATGTCCTGCGCACAGGGGTCATGGGCCCAGGAGGTAGTTGAGGAGATCGCCGGCGTTGTGGCTGCCGGCCGCGCCCTTCACCTTGTCGGTGACCTTCTTGACGCCGCCCTTGACCTTGTCGAGCGCGCTGCGGCTGAGGTCGCCGAGGTCCTTGCCGGCCTTGTCGAGGTGGCCCTTCACGCCATCCAGGATGTCCTTCACGGGATTGCCCGATCCGGACGACGGCGCAGCTCCGCTGGTCTGCGCCTTGTCGTCCTTGCCGGCACCGGAGGCCTTCCGCGACTCGGGGCCGCCGTTGCTCTCCTGGTGCTTGGGATCGCCGGCGGTCAGGCGGTCGACCATGCTGCGCAGGGCCTCGTTGCCCACAGCGGCCTCACCCCGGAACACATGGGACATCCCGTCCCTGAACTGGATGGCGCGCGACCAGTTCTCGATCACGGCCAGGAGATTGTCGGCGCTGCGATCGAGTGTGTTGCTGATCGGCATCAGCTGCTTGCTCAGCGTGCTGAGCTGGTCCAGGGCGGGCACGGCCTTGGTCAACACCGGCGTGCCCTCGTTGCCCAGGCGCGAGAGGTCGGGTGCCACCGCGGTTGCCGAGCGGAGCGCCGGCTGCGCGGCGCGCCGGAAAGGATCGATCTCGTCGATCACGTCCTGGAGCCGGGGCGCGGTGTCGCTGAGATCGCGGGCCGCGGGGCCAAGGGGCTTGGTGGCGTCCTCGAGCTTCGCGAGGAACGTCTGGAGCGTCGAAAGGGTTCCGGGTGCCTCGGCCAGCGTCGCGCGCAGGCCATCGCGACGGGCGGCGACGGTGGTCGCCGTCTGTCCGACGTTGTCGATCAGGCGCGTCAGCTGGGCCCGCTGCCGTGTGACCTCGCCCACGAAGCGATCCGACTCGGTCATCAGGCGCGCAAGCGTCGTGTTGTCGGTCGAGAGCTGGTTGAGCAGCTGTGTGGCGTCGGACACCGACACCGGCAGCTCCTTCAGCATCTCTGCCAGATCCTGGCGACGGCCCTGGACCGCGAGTCCCGACTCGCTGAGCAGCACGCCCAGGCGGGCACGCGTGTCCGTATCCAGCACGCTCAGCACCTGGTCAAGGTCCGTGGCCGAGGTGATCCGGGCGGCTGGGATGGTGGTGCCGGTGGGAGCCGGGTCATCCAGGTTGCCGGGCACGATCTCGACGCGCTTCTGCCCCAGGAAGTTCACGGCCGAGATGGCGGCCGAGGCGTCCCGTCCCACAGGCGCGTGCTCCGGGTCGATGTCCAGCTGCGCCACCACCTGGTCATCGCCGGCCAGATGCAGTGAGACCTGGCCTGCGCGGACGCCGCCGATCGACACCTCGGATCCATCGCGCAGACCCGCCGCGTTCTGCAGGTCCAGCTGGACGCGGTAGGGCGTGGGGCCGGAGCCCGCGACGAGGATGACCCCGACGGCGATGGCGGCCAGGGCAAGAGCTCCCGCAATGAGGGCACGTGCGCTCACTTGCCGAAGTCCTTCCCGTCGTCTTCCATGCCCAGCAGCGGTGTGATCGGCGGGATCTTCAGCGTCTGGCTGATCGAGCGCGACTCCGGGTCCTTGCTCGGATCGATGGCGTCGCGCCCAGCGCCGCACTGGGGCAGGAACCACGGTTGGCCGGCCAGATACCCGGGCGGGCGGGGGAAGCCGTAGCGCAGGTCGGGGAACAGCTTGGCTGCGCCGGCCGAGTCCATCACGTTGGCGTTGTTCTCGAGCGCGGGGAGGAACGCCTGGGCCGTGGCGCGGATGTACTTGTCCTTGCCGTCGCCGTACGCGAAGTGGTCGCCCCAGTTGCTGAAGAACGCGACACTCTCGGGCGTGTAGGGCCGGATGCACTGGAGCTCGTGCACGGCCTGCTTGTTGATCGAGTCGATCCTGGGCATCTGGTCGCCCGCCAGGGCCAGCAGCGGGTTGATGTCCGGAGTGGCGCGCCGCGCAGTCGCCAGCGTGACGCGGGCATCGGGGCCAATCCGGTCGACGGTCCGGAGCACATCGTTGAGCGGCTTGGCCAGGCGCTGGACCTCGCGCACGCCCGGATCCAGGCGATCGGTCAGGTCGGCCGCGATGCTAAGGGTGTGGTCGGCACGGCCCAGCGTCCCGCGTGCATTCACCAGCGTCTGCGGCGCCCGGGCCAGCGTCTGCTGGAGGGCGTCGGCCTGGGTGCCAAGCGCATCGAAGGTCTGGGCACCGCCCTGGATCAGGTCACGCAGGCCGGGTTCGGCCGCATGCACGGCGTCGACCGCGGCGTCGGAGGACACGACCAGGGTTCCCAGGGCGTCGCTCTCGGTGGCCAGATCGGTCAGCACGGCGTGCGCCTGGTGCAACGCCGACGGGGCCTTCTCCAGACTTCCCCGCAGGCCCGGCCCCGCGGCGTCGAGCGCTTGGCCGCCGTTGTCGATCAGGGCCGAGGTGTCGGCGCGTACCTTCTTGCCGAACGTGCCAAGCAGGTCGTCGAACTCGACCGGCGAGACGAAATCGGAAGCGGGAATCACACCGTTGTCGGCGATCTTCTCCTTGGAGTCGCCCGGGATCAGCGCCACGTAACGGTTGTCGTAGGAGACGGTGCCGCCCCAGCGCAAGGCCACCTTGGTGTCCTTCGCCAGCGGCCACACCGAGTCATCCAGGGTCATGACGATGTGCGCGGCGCGGCCCTGGTCAGCGGGGCCCAGCGTCGTGACCTTGCCCACCGTCTGGCCCGACATCCGGACCTCCTGGCCCAGGATCAGGTTGGTGGCATCGGGCACGTTGAGCGAGACCTGGTGGCCGCCGGGCACCACACCGCAGCCGGGCAGCGCCATCGCGAGCATTGCCATCGCCATCGGGCCGAGTCTCCGCGGGCCCACGTCAGCCCCCGATCGGCAGATGCAGGTCGGTGCCGTAGAAGAAGACGAACATCAGCCCGGCGATGATGTGAACCAGGATCAGGTTCACGTAGATCGAGCGGGCGCTGGCGGTTCCCACGCCGGCCGGCCCGCCCGTGGCCCGCAGCCCGTAGAACATCGCAACGAGCGAGCACATCACGCCGAGCACGCAGATCGTGAGGAAGGTGTTCAGCTGGTCACGCGCGGTCTGGACGCCCCAGTGAACGTCCATCAGCACGTTGGGCGCGATGCCCTGCAGGATGATCACCGAATCCAGGTAGGCGCCCGCGATCTGCCCGATCAGTGCCAGGCCGGTGGCCAGCGGCATGAACAGCAACACCGCGACCAGGCGGGTGCCCACCACGTAGCGGAGGGGGTCGACGCCGGTCGAGTCGTAGGCGTCGATCTCCTCGTTGGTCTTCATGGCGCCGATCTCGGCCGCCATGCCGCAGCAGACCTTGGCGCAGAACACGTAGCCGAACATCGTCGGCGCCAGCTGGCGAATCGACACATAGCCGCTGGTCAGTCCCAGGAAGTCGGATGCGCCGATCGACCGCAGGAAGAAGAACCCAAAGTTCACGAGGCTCATCCCGAGAAACATGTTCATGGCGAGCATCAGGAACCAGGTGCCGCGAATCATCATGGCCGCCTGGCGCAGGACCTCGGATGCGTAGCGCGGGGTGCCGCCGATCGCGGCGAGCGAGCGGCCGCCGAATGCGGTGAGCTCGCCGGCCTCGGCCAAGAGGCCGGTCGAAGTGCTCGCCTTCGCCGGCACGTGGGCTTCCATCTGGGCGGTGGTCGACTCCACCTCAGCCCCTCAGCACGGTCGCGTCGGGGATCAGGGTCAGGTATGCCAGGTTGAACAGGCCGTTGAACAGCCAGATGCCGAAGAAGGTGATGACGACCGCCTGGTTCACCGCGCGGCCGACGCCCTCGGTGCCCGGCGCGGACGACAGGCCCTTGTAGCAGGACACCAGGCCCACGAAGAACCCGATGATCGTGTTCTTGAGGACGAGCGGCACCAGCAGGTCCAGCGGCAGGATCGTGTTGACCAGGTTGTCGCGGAAGACCTCGGGCGGGAAGCCGAGCGCCGCCGAGCCCACCACGTAGTGGACGGCGAGCATCATGAACAGGCCAAAGACGGCCAGCACCGGGCCGACGATGGTCGTCGCCACCACGCGCGGGACCACCAGCGAGCGGATCCGGTCAACGCCGAGCACGGCCAGCGCGTCCAGCTCCTCGCGCACCTTGCGCGAGCCCAGGTCGGCCGTCATGGCGCTGCCCACCACGCCGGCGAAGATCATGGCCGTGATCCAGGTGGACACCTCGCGCACCCACGCGATGTAAAGGCCGCCGGCCGAGCGCTCGACCACGCCCAGGGTGGCCAGTAGCGCGCCGGTGCCGATGATCCCGTAGGCGATCAGGTATCCGGAGTGGGCCAGGAAGAGCGGGATGATGCAGCGGCGGATGGCCTTGGCTCCCTCGGTGACCGCCTCGCTGGTCCAGTTGTAGGGCCGCCTCACGGCCAGGATCGGGACGCGGACGGCGAGCATGCCCATCTCGCCTGCTGACTTGATCGAGTCGAACAGGCGTGAATCGCTGAATCGATCAGCTAGTCCCGGGCGTGGGGCCCGCGTCGGCAGGCCTGGCGCTGCGCTCCTCCCCTCCATTCGCGGAGAGTCGCACAAACTGAACATATGTTCATAGACCCGGTTGGGGGGATCCATACCCCCCAGAAGGGGGTAATACGACCCCCGAAGCGGGAGAGCATCATCGCCGCCTCCAAAATGGAGGACTCCGATGGGCCACATCACGGTTGTCAACAACATCTCGCTGGACGGAGTGATGCAGGCGCCCGGCCGCCCCGAGGAGGACACCCGCGGGGGCTTCGAGCACGGCGGCTGGGCCGGGCCCTACAACGACGAGGAGAAGGCCAAGGCGATGGGCGGCATGATGGCGCGCGGCGCGCAGGCCAGCCGCTCGGGGCTGCTCCTCGGGCGCCGGACCTACGAGGACTTCTTTCAGGTCTGGCCCGGGCGGACGGACAACCCCTTCACCGAGGTGCTCGACAACTCCCAGAAGTACGTTGCATCGACCACGCTCCAGGAGCCTCTCCCCTGGGTCAACTCGACGCTCCTTTCCGGCGACGCCGCCGATGCCGTGTCCGAGCTCAAGGACGAGTCCGATATCGAGCTGACCATCCTCGGGAGCGGCGTCGTGATCCAGTCACTTGCCAAGCGCGGGCTGATCGATACCTACGTGCTGCTGATCCACCCGCTGATCCTCGGGCGGGGTCGCCGGCTCTTCGCCGACGACGGTGACTTCGCCAAGCTGGAGATGACCGAGAGCATCACGACCACCACTGGAGTGGTGATCGCGACGTACCGAAGCTGAGGTCCTGGGCGCTCAGCCGGTGTGCGGGTCGACCGCGTCCTCGATCAGACGGTCGACTTCCTCGGGATCGTCGCTCGGGGTGAGCGCGTCTCCCAACGAAGTCTCGTGATCGCCTGACTGCTCGTCGCCAGAGGTCTCCTCGACCTGCTGACCGGAATCGCCCTCGCCGGAATCCGTGAGACCTGTGCCCGACGAGGGCTTCCGCTGCTGTTCGTCGCCCATCTAGCTGAGCAGAAGAATCAGCACGACGATCAGGATGACTGTTCCTGCGCTGATGCCGTAGAACACGAAACTCCTCCTCGATCCGGGTGCATCTGCTTAATGCCCAGATCGTCGTTCAGGCAAACGTTCGAAAGCCGGCTATACGGCCAGCGCGGCGTTCGCCTCCGCCGCGGGTGCACCGATCCGCGCCACGCGCACGGGCACACCCACCATCACCGTCTGGCCGGAGATCCGCTCGAGGTTGCGGTCGTCGACCCCCAGCCCCAGCAGGAAGTTGGGATTGCTGCCGCTGGCCGCGGTGGCCACATGCCACTCGCCCTCGTGCTTCCAGCCGTGCGGAACCGCGATGTTCCCGGGAGTCATCTCGTCGGTCACGCGGGCCAGTGTCTCGATCGAGCCCGAACGCGAGGTCAGGCTGATCGGGTCGCCGTCCTCGATCCCGCAGCCGGCGGCGTCCGCGGGCGAGATGCGCGCCGCGTGAGCCGGCCGGCGAGCCATCAGCTTGGGTGAGTTGTGCATCCACGAGTTGTGGGAGCGCAACTCGCGGAGGCCGACCATCCGCAGCGGGAAGTCGGCATCCGGCTCGGGGGCGGCGAGCAGCCGCTCGAGCTCACCGCGCAGCTCGGGGCCCGCGAAGTGGAGGCGGCGGTCCTTGTGCGAGACGCTCTTTCGCCAGCGCCCGCCGCCGGTGGGCACAGCGGCGCCAAGGACGATGCCGCTGGGGTTGGCACGCAGCTTGCGCAGGTTCAGCCCGTCCCGGCGCAGCCCGAACAGATCGCCCTCCGGGCTGAGGCGAAGGGCCAGCGACAGCAGGCGCTCCGGCGGGATCTTCAGGCCCAGCTTGCCGAGGAAGCGCGCCGCCGGCACGCTGGCCGGCACGACGCCGATCCGGCGCGAGATGTCCTCGATGATCTGCCACTCCTCGCGGGCCTCTCCGCGCGGCGGCACGACCGGCTCGCTGAACTGGGCGAACGGGGTGGTCGCGAGCTCGTTGGGGATGAACGGCGGATCCTCGCGCTCGAGGAACGTGGTGACCGGCAGGATGTAGTCGGCGTGCCGCGTGGTCTCGGTCACGTAGAGGTCGAGCGCAACGAACAGGTCGAGCTGCCCGAGCGCGCGTGCGAGGCTCTGGCCGCCCGGGCCGCTGTTCACCGGATTCCCGGCCGAGCAGAAGAAGGCCTTGATCTGGCCGGGGCCGGGAGTCTCGATCTCCTCCGGCAGGATCGCGGAGGGCAGCGAGCCGGCCACCTCGGGGTAGCCGCCGATCCGCGAGCGCTTGGTGGCGTAGGTGCCGAGCCCCGCCAAGCCGGCGATCTTGCCCCAGGGAACCATCGGCTGGCCGAACGTGAGCCCGCCGGGCTTGTCCAGGTTGCCGGTGACAACACAGAGGGCATCGGTGAGGGCGGAGATGAGCGTCGCGAAGTCCTGGGTGTGGGCCCCGGTCCGGCCGTAGATCACGGCCGAGTCGGCCGCGGCAAGGCGCCGGGCCAGGTCGCGCACCGTGGCGGCGGGGATGCCGGTGCGCGCCTCGGTCTCCTCCGGCCGCAGCTGCAAGGCGGCATCCCGAAGCGGGGCGATGTCGTCGACCTGTTCGGCGATCGCCGCCTTGTCCTCGAGGCCCTCCTCGAACAGCACGCAGAGCAGCGACATGAGCAGCCATGCGTCCGTGCCGGCGCGGATGCCGATGTGCTCGTTCTCGCGCGCGGTCTCCGACAGGCGCGGATCGACGACCACAACCGTGCCGCCACGATCGCGCAACGCCTGCAGCTCCTCCTTGATCCGCGGCGTCGAGATCAGCGAGCCGTGCGAGACCACCGGGTTTCCCCCGATGATCAGCCAGAGGTCCGTGTGGGTCACGTCGGCCAGCGGGATGGTCAGCGGGGATCCGTAGACCAGGGCATTGGCGGCGAAGCGCGATGCCACATCCTGCGAGTTCGCGCTGTAGAGGTTGCGCGTGCCGACCGCGTCGACGAAGCCCTTCATCCAGAGGAAGTGGGAGTAGGAGAAGTAGGTCGGGTTGCCGTAGTACCAGCCCATCGAGTCGGGACCGTTCTCGTCAAGAACGCGCTTCAACCGCGCCGAGATGTCGTCCAGCGCCTCGTCCCAGCCGACCGGCTCGAAGCTGCCGTCGGCCCGGCGGCGCAGCGGCTGGGTCACACGATCGGGATCGTTCTGGACCTCGGTCATCGCAATTCCCTTGGGACACGCCTGCCCGCGCGAGACGGGGTTGGCCGGATCCGGGCGGATCTGCACCAGCTCGTCGCCCTCGACCGTGGCGACAAGTCCACACATGGGCTCACAGATGCGGCAGAAGGTGGCAACCTCGCGGGTGCCCTTCATGCCCTTGGGCAACGTCGTCATACGACTCCTCTCCGACCGATGGAGAGGAGTCTCGCAGACCCGGCTACCGGTGCTCTGGATTCACGAAATCGAAGCGGCAGCCCGCGTCCCATTCGGAGCGCTGGTTGCCGTGCACCGGGATGCCGCCGGCGTCCTTGAGCATGCGTGCCATGTGCATCAGATTCCACGTCATGAACGTGGTGTTGCGGTTGGTGAAGTCGTTCTCCGGCCCGCCGCTGCCGGGGTCGAGGTACGACGGACCGGGGCCCGCCTCCCCGATCCAGCCTGCGTCGGCGTTCGGCGGGATCGTGTAGCCGACGTGCTGCAGGCTGTAGAGCACGTTCTGGGCGCAGTGCTTGATCCCGTCCTCGTTGCCGGTGATCAGGCACCCGGCGACCCGGCCGTAGAAGAGGTACTGCCCCTTCTCGTTGAGCTCGCCGGAGAGCGAGTAGATCCGCTCGAT
>JAXDIE010000022.1:0-2907 GCA_034664165.1 Thermoleophilaceae bacterium
GGCAAGTCGTCCGCGCGCTCGAGGACGCCGGCCTCTCCCCAGCCGTCGAGTTCCGCGAGGCGCGACGTGACTGGATGCAGGCGGTGCGGGTGTCGGACGTAATCTGCGTCCAGGTCGACGCCTCCGACCAGCAGACAGCAGCGGATCTGGTGTGGCGCCTCGCCGGCGAGGACGCTCGCGTCAGCGCCGACTGGGCCTGAGCAGCACATGAGGTCGGAGCCCTGGCGGGATCCCACGGCTACCGGCCGTTTGCGTCGGTCACGATCACATCGGATGCCCCGCTGTGGGCTACCGGCCGCGGGACGAGCGATGCCGTCTTGATGCCACGCTCGGTAACAAGCCCCACATGGAATCCGAAGGGAACCTCGTTAGCCCCCGTTTGGCCCGACCGGACCGGCAGTCGCTCGGCATCAAAGGCTTGGCCAAGATTCAGAGTGCGAAGGTGATCAGACCCGTTTAGCGTGGCCAGCCGCAGGCCGACGCGTAGATGGCGGGTGGAGGGCTTGAGGACCTGGTAGTAGGCGATGGCGAGCCGCTTTCCGGCAAACCCGAGCGCGGGCGCGAGCGCGGGCCGCTGTCTGGTTGCGATCGTCCGGGGATGGAAGCTGCGGCCGCCGTCGTTTGAGCTTGCGAGCTCGAACCGCGTGCCTCCCGTGGGCTCAGAGGTGTTCAGCCAGCCGAAGACAACGTGACCTTTCGTCCCGACAGCCGCGCTCGGGAGGCCCGGCTCGAGAACCCGGTCAAAGGCGGCGACGCCGGGTACAACATTGGTATTGGTCCCGATCAACCCCGGCCGGGACCAGGTCGTCCCACGATCGCTCGAGCGGACGGCCAAGACATCGAGAGGCGCACCCTCCGGAAGCGGCAGATCGAATCGATAGAAGGCCACCGACACGTCGCCGTTGGGCAAAACCGCGGGGACCGGATGCTGCAGTGACTGATCGGCGCCTCGGAGGTCGGCTACCACTCGTGGGGGCGACCAGCTTCTACCGGCGTCGTCCGTGCGTGACACGAGAATGGAAGAACCGCGGGAGAGAGTGATCAACGGGAGCGACGTATCGTCGAAGCGCCCCCAGAAGAGATAGGCCCGGCCGGCTCGCCGCGGGTCGGCCACGACCACAGGGGAATTGACCTTTTCGCCGATGGAGCTGCGATCGAGCTCAACCGCCGGCCTCCATTGCCGCCCGTCTGGTGAGCTGGACACTCGGATTGAGTAGGGCTCGACAGACATCGCCGCGACGTAAGCGCGGCCCTCCGGGCCGACTGAGATCGTCGGCTCGACGACGCGGCTTCCGATGCTGTCGTTGGGCTCTCGAGCGCTACAGCGGGAGAGATCCGGCACCGTCCGGGTTCTCCAAATGCGTCCGCCGTCCTCGGAACTGGCGGCCACCACAGCGAGCCCGCCCACGGAATCGGCCGAGGGGTCCTGCTGCCAGACCGAGTAGAGCCGGCCCCCGCCCTCGGCGAGTCCCGGCTCTGCCTCTCCGTTTCGCTGGGAGGCCGCGACCCCCGGGCATCCGGGGTCGATCAGAGTCGGCGTGGAAACGACGGCCTCGCGCTCCGGGGCCGCCAAGGCGCTGCCCCAGAGGGCGAGCACCAAAATGCCCCCCGTCAGTAGCCAGGCCCGCGCGATGATCCGCCGGACCGGCCGTCTTGAGGAGCGAGCGGCTGTCACGAGCCGACTATCCACGCCAGCAGCGGCTCGCTGCGTGACTCTGCTCACACGAATCTGAAGAGCTCGAGCGACCTCGTCGTGAAGATATGGTGCGGCGGATGCCTGACCAGAACGTGGATATCGTTCGCGAGCTCTACCGATCGATCCAGTGGCTGTTCGATGACGATGCCGGCGACGCAATGCGGCTCGGCATCGATGACCCTGCGGCCGCCATCCGCGACTTCCCGAAAGTGGGCCACGTCGTCGGCTTCATGACCGAGGACGTCACCTGGAAGACCGTGTTTGCTCCCGAGCCGGTAATCGGGCGTGAGGCGGTAGTGCAACTCATAAGCGAGTGGATGGAAGTAATGGCACAGTGGCGGGTGGTGGACGAGGTCTTTACCGATGTCGCCAAAGACGTGGTATTGGGAGACGTCAAGGCGGTCCAGAGCGGGCGGGAGAGCGGCGTTCCGATCGAGCAGCCGCTGTTCATCACCTACACGATGAGGGACGGTCGGATCGCGCGCTACTGGGAGTTCTTCACCCGAGACGAGGCTCTGGCCTCACTCGAACCTCCAGGCGGCGAACACGCACCGAGCCGCTAGCTCGGGTAGCCGGCCAGCTGGGGCTTCGGTGTGGAAAGCGACGACGCCGGACAGCTGCAGGGCGCAAGCGCCTTCTTGTCGATAGCGCACTGGAAGGTCGCGGCGGGATCATCTCGGATACCCGCTCTCCGACACAGGGTTCCCAGGGGCCGGGAGAGAAGGCCCTCGCCGTGATTGGGACGCGCCTGCTGGGTGGCACACGAGGTGTGAGGCTGGGCGCTCATGCCCAATCAAACGCAGCACCCCGATCTTCACGTTCTCCTGGCTCATCGCCTACTCCGACAGGCCCACGGCTTCGAGGGCTTCTTCCTTTCTCAAGTATCCGGCAGTTCGCACGATGAGTCCGTTCCTGACCCAGTGAAGAACGGCCCAGCTCGGCATCTGTTCGAGGAGCCCCTTCAATTCTCGACTGCGCATGCGGACGATCGCAATCACTCGCTGGTCGTCAACGTCGATCACATCTTCTAGGTCCATGCGTAGGTCCGGCACGGCGTCGACAAGAACGTCATTCCACCATCGGCGCATGCCCTCGTGTCCGTGGTAGGGGCCCGGAAGCGGCGACTGCGGAATGTTGTCGATCCGGATCTCCGGGTCAGCGACTTCAAACGGGAGTTCACCGCGCCCGAAGAACTCGAACGCTCGCCGCAC
>JAXDIE010000066.1:0-30873 GCA_034664165.1 Thermoleophilaceae bacterium
CAGCGGCCGGTTACCTGGACGAGCGCGCAACCGTGCTCGAGACACTCACCGGGATCCGCCGTGCAGGCGCCGACATCGTGATCACCTACCACGCAAAGGACGTAGCCGAGTGGCTCAGCTGACGGCCCGGGGCGGGCCCAAGATCCGGGAGCGCAAGGACGGCGCTGCCGTGGCGCTCGACGAGCTGGACAAGAAGCTGCTCAACCTGATGCAGGGCAGGTTCCCGCTGGAGCCGCGCCCCTACGCCCGCGTGGCCGAGCTGGCCGAGGTCTCCGAGGACGAGGTCATGCGCCGCGTCCAGCGCCTGCTGGACGAGCGGATCATCCGCCAGGTCACGCCCATCTTCGACACCCGCGCGCTGGGCTACAGCTCGATGCTCGTTGCGGCCAAGGTCGACGGCGAGAACCCGCACCGCCCGGCGCAGGTCGTGAACGCCCACCCTGGCGTGTCCCACAACTACCTGCGCAACCACGACTTCAACCTCTGGTTCACGATCGCCACCGAGCCGGACTCGAAGCTCGGCCTGGAGGGCACCCTCAACCTTCTCGCGGAGGAGATGGGCGCCGAGTCCGTTCGTCAGCTCCCCACGCTTCAGCTCTTCAAGATCCGGATGGACCTGGAGATGGAGGGTGGCACCAAGGCGCTTGCCAAGGCCGGGATCGCCGAGCCGCCGCGCGAGCTCGACCCCATCGAGCTCCAGGACCTGGACTACGCCGTGATCAAGACCCTGCAGGGCGACATGCCCGTGGTCTCGGAGCCCTACGCGCCCGCCGCCGCCGAACTGGGCATCAGCGTCGATGCCCTCCTGGAGCACCTCGAGACGATGAGGGAGCGCGGTGCGCTGCGCCGTGTGGCGGCCATCCTCTTCCACAGGCGCGCCGGCTTCTCGGCCAACGGCATGGGCGTGTGGAACGTGCCCGAGGAGAAGATCGACCAGATGGGCCCGCAGATGGCCGCCTACCGCGGCATCTCCCACTGTTACCAGCGCCCGACGTACAAGGACTGGCCCTACTCGGTGTTCACCATGGCGCACGGCCGCAACAAGGAAGAGTGCGACTCGATCCTCGACGCGATCGCCGATGAGACCGGCATCGAGGACCGCGCGACCCTCTACTCCTCGACCGAGTTCAAGAAGATCCGCCTCCTGTACTTCACCGACGAACACAAGCGCTGGGAGAGCGAGCACTCCTAGTCGGATGAGCCGCTCGTCGGACCTCTACGCGCGGGCTGTTCGACTTCTCCCGGGCGGGGTGAACTCACCGGTCCGCGCCATGCGGTCGATCGGGCGTGACCCGATCTTCATCCAGTCGGCCTCGGGTGCGGAGCTGACCGACGTGGATGGCAACACCTACGTGGACTGGGTCTGTTCGTGGGGCCCTCTCATCGCCGGCCACGCCCATCCCGCTGTTGTCGAAGCCGTCACCGCCGCCGCAGCGCGCGGAACGAGCTACGGCGCCCCAACCGAGGGCGAGGTCGAGCTCGCGGGCAAGATCGTCGATCGCGTGCCCTCGGCCGAGATGTGCCGGATGACGTCATCCGGCACCGAGGCGTCGATGAGCGCAATCCGGCTGGCCCGCGCGGCGACGGGCCGCGACAAGATCGTCAAGTTCTCGGGTGCCTACCACGGCCACGTCGACGGGCTGCTGGCCGACGCCGGCTCGGGCCTCGCCACCCAGGGCATCCCGGCGACCCCCGGCGTCACGGCGGCGCAGGCCGCCGACACCATCGTGGTGCCGTGGAACGATCGCGGTGCCGTGGAGCAGGCGCTGGCCGGCGATCCGGTCGCGGCCATCCTCTGCGAGCCCTACCCCGGCAACATGGGCGTGGTGCCGCCGGCCGACGGGTTCCTCCAGTTCCTGCGCGATGCCGCGACCTCCTCGGGCGCCCTGCTGATCTTCGACGAGGTCATTTCCGGGTTCCGCGTGGCGCGCGGCGGGGCCCAGGAGCGCGAAGGCGTGATGCCGGACCTGACGGTGCTGGGGAAGATCATCGGCGGCGGCCTGCCCGCCGCCGCGTTCGCGGGCCGGCGCGACCTGATGGAGCGGATCGCGCCCGCGGGCGACGTCTACCAGGCCGGGACGCTTTCGGGCAATCCGCTGGCCGCTGCCGCCGGCCTGGCCACACTCTCCCTGCTGGACGCCGATGCCTACGAGCGGATCGGGCGGATCACCGGTGACCTGGCCGCCGCGTTGGCCGCCGCCGCCGCCGAAGCAGGTGTCACCGCCTGCGTGCAGGCCGCCCCGGGCGTGCTCACGCTCTTCTTCGCGGAAGGCCCCGTGACGAACTACGACGAGGCCCGCGCGTGCGACCTGGAGAGGCACGCTGCCTTCTGCCGGGCCCTTCTCGATCGCGGCGTCTACACGGCGCCCTCGCAGTTCGAGGCGTGGTTCCCGTCGCTGGCCCACGGGCCCGCGGAGATCGACCGCACCCTCGACGCGGTTCGGGGGGCGCTCGCCGAGGTGGCCGGATGAGCGCGGGCGCCCTGGCCGAGGTGGTCGCAGCGGTCGATCCGGCCGTGCGCGAGCACGCCCTGGCGGAGATCCCCGAGGGGCGCTGGCACGGCGACCCCGACCGCGCGTTCGTGCTCGAGGCGGTCTATGAGGGCCACCTGTTGCATCACGGCTCGCCGCGCGCCTTCGACGGGATGGATGACGATCTCAGGCTGCTTGCGGGCGATGAGCTCTACGCGCTGGGCCTGTCCCGCCTGGCCGCTCTGGGGGACCTCGCGGCGGTGGCCGAACTGGCTGAGTTGATCTCGCTCTGCGCGTGGGCGCGGTCGGAGGGCCACGGCGACGACCTGGTCGAGACCCTCTGGCAGGCCACCGAGAGCCGCCTGCGCGAAGGCTCTGGGCCCGGCGCCCGGGCCGCCCTCGAAGCGTTCCTGAGCCGGGCTGATCGGTAGACTCAGCGCCCTTCAGCCCGTGGCCGACGACACCAACAAGAGCAAGCGGAAGCGCTCGACCTCCACCGCCGACCGGGGCATCCCCGGCGCGTACGAGGGCGAGACCATCACGCGCCGTGCCCTGTTCACCGGGGGCGCGATGGTCACCGGCGGCGTCGCGACCGCCGCTTTCGCGCTTCCCGCCCTGGGTTTCGCCCTCGGCCCGATCTTCGAGGACCCGTCCAAGCCCAGCTTCCAGGACGTGGGCTCGACCGCGGATTTCAACGATTCCGCCTACGTGCAGACGGTCATCACCATCCCGGACTCCAAGGGCACGGGCGAGGCCTCGAAGACCACCGTCTACGTGCGCGAGTTCAACCCGCAGCTGGACACGGACAAGCTCGGCTATCCGTACGTGGCCATCTCCACGCGCTGCATGCACCTGGGCTGCCCGGTTCGGTACGTGCAGGCATCGGCCCGCTTCATCTGCCCGTGCCACGGCGGCGTGTACGAGCTTGACGGCTCCGTGGCGGGCGGCCCGCCTGTGCGCCCGCTCGACCGGTTTGTGACCCGCGTCGAGGGTGACCGCGTGCTGGTTGGCGATCGCTTCTCCGTGGACTCCCATTTCAACAAGTTCTCCGTGCACGATCCCGGCGAGCACCTCGACGGCATCTGGCAGTACCTCTACCCGCCGCGGCCCACCGTATGAGCTTCCTGACCCGTAACAAGCCCGAGGCCCCGCCTCAGGAGACGCCGGACATCCCGGGCGTGCTCAAGCGCGGCGGCAACGGAAGCGGCAACGGCGACAAGAAGGGCGGCTCGCCCACCGACGCCCTGAAGTCCGGCGCGGCCGAAGCCGGCATCGGCGTCGCGGGCTGGATCAACGAGCGCATGGGCACCGCGCCCGGGCTGCGCCACATGCTCTTCCGCAAGGTCCCCAACCACGACTGGACCTACACGCTCGGCACGGCCACCATGTTCGCCTTCCTCTCCCAGGCGGTGACAGGCGTATTCCTGGCCATGTACTACGACCCGTCGCCGACCCAGGCCTACACGTCGGCCGCCCACATCACCAACGAGGTATTCCTCGGCGAGTTCGTGCGCGGGATGCACAAGTGGGGCTCGACGATGATGATCATCCTGATCTTCCTGCACATGGGTCAGGTGTTCTTCTACGGCGCCTACAAGTACCCGCGCGAGATGAACTGGCTGATCGGCGTGATCCTTGTGGTTCTCACGCTGATGATGGGCCTCACCGGTTACCTGCTGCCGTTCGACCAGCGCTCCTTCTGGGCCACCATCGTGGCGGTCAACCTGAACGGCACGGCGCCGATTCTCGGGCCGTATCTGGCCGACTTCCTCAGAGCGGGGCCTGACTTCAACGCGGTCACCATCTCCCGCTTCTACGCCATCCACATGCTCCTCGTGCCCGGCGGCATCGCTGCTCTGATCGGCGCGCACCTCTACCTGGTGACCAAGCTGGGCACCACGGCGCCGCCGTGGGTCAAGGCCAAGAAGCGCCGTGAGCTTGCGCGCGAGGACATATGAACAAGCAGGAGAAGGAGCAGTACCTCCGCGAGTACAACCTGATCAAGCAGGAGACGGGCCACCCGTTTTTCCCGTACACGATCTACAAGGACGGCGTGATCGCCTGCGTCGTGCTCGGGATCATCATCCTGATGACGATCCTCTTCGGGGCCGAGCTCGGCCCCAAGGCGGACCCGACAACGACCACCTACGTGCCGCGGCCCGAGTGGTACTTCTTCTTCCTCTTCGAGCTGCTGAGGGTGGTCAAGCCGCCGTCGCTGGTCTTCCTGGCCACGATCGGCATCCCGACCGTCTGCCTGGTCCTGCTGATCCTCCTGCCGTTCATCGACCGCAGCCCCGAGCGCCATCCACTCAAGCGGCCGGTCGCGATGCTGGCCGGGATCACGACGATCGGCGCCATGGCCTACCTGACCCTGCTGGGCGCCCTCGCCGGCTCGCCCACGGAGATCGAGCTGCCCGTCGCGGCCCAGTACGTGCAGGGCAAGGACGTTGCCGCGGCGTCCGGTTGCCTCGGCTGCCACCAGTTCGGCGAGAACGGTAACAACGGCCCCGGGCCCAACCTGACCCAGATCGGCGCCAAGCTGCCCCGCCAGGCGATCGCGCGCACGCTGCTCAACCCGACGGCGCCGATGCCCTCGTACCGGTCGCTGCAGGAGCAGGATCCCAAGAAGTTCGACGAGCTTGTGAACTTCGTCGCCTCGCTGAAGTAGGCCCGGTTCCATGACCGATACACCGGGCACGCTCGAGGAGCCCGAAGTCCGGGCGATGTTCGACCGGATCGCCGGCGTCTACGACCGGCTGAACTCGGTCATGACGATGGGGATGCACCACCGCTGGCGCGAGCGCGCGGCCGACTTGGCCGAGATAGGCACCGGGAGCCGGGTGCTGGACGTGGCCAGCGGCACCGGCGACCTGGCGGTCGAGCTCAAGGGCCGCGTCGGATCGCAGGGATCCGTGATCGGCTCGGACTTCTCCGAGGGGATGCTCGACCTGGCGCGCGTCAAGGCGCCCGACATCCGCTTCGAGTGGGGCAACGCCCTTGACCTTCCCTACCCCGACGATTCGTTCGACGCCGCCACCGTGGGCTTTGGCGCTCGCAACTTCTCCGACCTGGCCAAGGGAATCTCCGAGATGGCCCGCGTGGTCAAGCCCGGGGGCCGGGTGGTGGTCCTCGAGATGACGACACCCGAGCGGCCTCCGCTCTCCTGGTTCTTCCGCATCTGGTTCGACACCATCGTGCCCAAGCTCGGCAGCGCGGCCGGACAGGGCGATGCCTACACCTACCTGCCCAACTCGGTCCGGCGCTTCCCGGCCGCGCGCGATCTGGCGGCCCTGCTCGCGGCGGTGGGCCTCGTCGACGTCGGCTACGTGATCACCGCCGGGGGCATCATCGCCCTCCATCACGGGCGCGTAGCCGACAGCTGATGCCCGGCGCGGCCGGTGGCCCCGCCACCGAGGAGCTCCGCCCGATCCTGGCGGCGGCCGGCCCGGTCGTCGCGAGCCTGCTGGGCAGCGCGGAGGAGCGGCTGGCCCAGATCGCCGCCGCCGAGCGCGTCCCGGCGCCGGCGGACGCGCTGGCAGCGCACTCCTCGAGCACCCTGGCTGCGGGCGGCAAGCGGCTGCGCCCGTTGCTGGTGTTCATCTGCGGGGCGGCGGAGGACGATCCCGCCCAGGGCCTCGTGGGCGCCGCCTGCGCCGTCGAGCTGGTCCACATGGCGGCTCTTCTCCACGACGACGTGCTCGACCGCGCTGCCCTGCGCAGGGGGTTGCCGACCGTCTACTCAACGGCCGGCCGCCAGGCCGCCACGGCCACGGGCGACTACCTGTTTGCCTGCGCGTTCGCCGAGCTCGCGGAGACGGCGGGCCCCGACGCGGTGCGCACCTTGTCGGATGCCTCGACGGCGCTGGTGAGGGGGGAGCTGATGCAGCGAGCCGACGCGTGGTCGGGCGATGTGACGCCCGGGCGTTACCTGGAGCGCTGCGCCCTCAAGACGGCCAGCCTCTTCACCGCGGCCTGCGCCCTCGGCGCGATGCTCGGCGACCCCGGCCCACCCGCGGCAGGCGCCCTCGCCGAATTCGGCCGGGAGATCGGACTGGCGTTCCAGATCCTCGACGACGTTCTCGACATCGCGGGCCAGCCCGATCAGACCGGCAAGCGCGTGGGCACCGACCTGCTTGACGGCACGGTGACCCTGCCCGTGATCCTGGCCCGCGCGCGCGATCCGGAGATCCGGGCCATCGACCTGCGCTCGATCACCGACCCCGCGCAGGCGGAAGCCCTGTGCGCCCGGATCGCGGCGACCGGTGCGCTCGAGGAGGCACGCGAGGCAGCGCTCGAGCACGTGGCCGCGGCCAAGGCGGCTCTCCGGCGCTCAGGTGTGGATGACCGGCGGCTCGCGGCCCTGGAGCTGGTGGCCGATGGCGTGGTCCGCCGGCAGGCCTGACCCGGCCCCTTAAAGGAAAGAGCCCGAGGCGTCGTGCCTCGGGCTCAAACCCGGGAGGGAGGAATGAGCAGAGGACCTAAAAGTCCTCGGGGAGGATCGCGTCGGCCTGTAGGGCCGCTGCGAACCGTTCGATCTCGTCGGCCATGTTCGAGGCCATGAGCTCCTGAAGCTCGGCGAGAAGTGTGGTGAAGCCTGCGTCGAGGGTCTCGTCGAGCTCGTCGACGATCTCCTGCGAGTACTCGCCCATCCGCTCGGTGAGGCAGTTCGGGCAGGTCAGCGTGACCATCCAGTTCTTCGGAGTGGTCTCATGCCAGTCGGTGGGCTGGACGAGGTCCGAATGGCACTCGCGGCAGACGTGCAGCTGGGGTGAGGCCGTCTTCTGGGTCTGGGTCTTGTGCTGTCCTTGGGCTTCCATGTTGGCCGTATCGGCAATTCGGCCAGAGGACTTGAGCACTTTTTTCAAACCCGCTACGGGGCCGGTCTCTACGCCGCCCGCGCAGGTAGTCTGCGGCCTCCGATGATCCTGTCCGACAAGTCGATCCGAGAAGAGCTGGACTCCGGCGGCATCGTCATCGAGCCACTCGGCGACCGCATGATCCAGCCGTCGTCGGTGGACCTGCGCGTGAGCAACCTCTTCCGGGTGTTCCGCAACGACACCACGCCCTACATCGACCCGAAGCAGGCGCAGGAGGACCTGACCGAGCTGGTCGAGGTCAAGGAGGACGGCGCATTCATCCTCCATCCCGGCGAATTCGTGCTCGGGTCGACCTTCGAGCGCGTGGCGCTTGGCCCGGACCTGGTGGCAAGGCTGGAGGGCAAGTCGTCCCTGGGTCGCCTGGGGCTGCTGATCCACAGCACGGCGGGCTTCGTCGACGCCGGCTGGGACGGTCATCTGACGCTTGAGCTCTCCAACGTGGCCAACCTGCCCATTGCGATCTATCCGGGGATGAAGATCGGCCAGATCTCGTTCCTGCGGATGACCACCCCTGCCGAGAATCCGTACGGCAGCAGCCAGGCCGGGTCCAAGTACCGCGGCCAGGAGGGCCCTACGCCCTCCCGGTACTACCTGAATTTCCGCGACCCAGATGGTTGATCTAGACCGGCCTTCAGGCCCCCGGGAGTACCATCCGGGGCGTAACCCGTCCTGGAGGAAGTAATGCCGAACATCGGCTTGCCCGAGATCGCGATCGTCCTGGTGATCGTCCTGGTCATCTTCGGCCCGCGCCGGCTGCCCGAGCTGGGCAAGTCGCTGGGCTCCGGAATGCGCAACTTCAAGGACTCCGTGACGGGCAAGGACTCCGATCCCGAGCCGGAGCCCGCCAAGATCGAGGCCGCCAAGGTCGATGTAGCCGCCGATGCGCCGGCCGAGCGCCAGTCCACCCCGGCCGGCGACGCGTCGCCCTGAGCGTCGCTCGCAGGAGCAGCGTGCCGTGGCCAAGCGGCTGAAGCCGATCTCCCATGAGGACCAGCTGCCGCTGGTCGACCACCTGGACGAGCTGCGTGGCAGGCTGATCGTCTGCCTCGTCGTCTTCGGCGTCTCGCTCGCGCTCTGCTTCTGGCAGAACCACCTGATCCTGCAGGTCCTGAACCTTCCGCTGGCTTCGATACCGACGCTTCCGGAGGGCTTCAAGCCCCTGACTCTCAGCCCGACGGAGGGCTTCCTCACCACGTTCACCGTCGCCGGCTACTTCGGCATCATGCTCGCTCTGCCGGTCCTGCTCTACCAGGTGTACGCGTTCGTCCTGCCCGCGTTCACCCCCAGCGAGCGACGGGTCGCGGTGCCGCTGCTGCTCATGGTGCCGTTCCTGTTTCTGGCCGGTTCGGCCTTCTGCTTCTTCGTCATGCTCAAGCCGGCATTGCAGTTCCTGCTGACTTTCAACTCCAGCGAGTTCAACACCCAGCTCCAGGCGCGCGACTACTACAGCTTCGTCGCCATGACGATGATCGCGATGGGCCTACTGTTCCAGCTGCCGATCGCGGTGCTCGCCATCACCCGGCTGGGAATCGTGACCCCGGAGCAGCTGCGCAAGAACCGGCGCTACGCGGTGCTCGTACTGGCCATCGTGGCCGCCCTGCTGCCGACGATCGACCCCGTGACGATGCTGCTAGAGATGATCCCGTTGCTGCTCCTCTACGAGCTCTCGATCTGGATGGCTGTGGCGTTCGGGCGGCCCGCTGAGGACCTGACGGAGCCGACGGGGGCCGATACCGGGTAAAACCCACAGCCGATGCTCTTCGATCTTCAAGGAAAGCGCCGCCGCCTGGTGCAGGTGATCTACCTGGGCCTGGCCATTCTCATGGGAGGCGGACTGGTCCTGTTCGGGATCGGCAGCAGCACGTCCGGCGGCGGCCTGTTCGACGCCTTCAGCGGCGGAGGTAGCGCGCAGAGCACCAGCCAGGCCGCGAGCGAGCTCAAGGCCGCGAACGTCGCGCTCACCAAGGACCCCGAGGACACCGAGGCGCTGGCCGAGAAGATCCGGGCCACGTTCCAGCTGGCCAAGGAGAACGTGAACCCGAATACCGGCGCGCCGACCGCCAAGTCCTCGGCCTATCAGGGGCAGGCCGACGAGGCCTGGCAGAGCTACCTGAAGCTCAAGCCCGATCCGCCGGATGAGCAGAGCGCCTCGAACCCCGGGCCCAAGCAGCCCGACCCGTCTCTGGCCGGGTACATGCTGCAGATCTATGACACCTCCGGGCTCAATCAGCCCGCCGATGCCGCCCGCGCGGCCGAGATGGTGGCGCTCAGCCGCCCCACGGTGGGCGCGTATCTCAAGCTGACCCAGTACGCGGCAGCGGCCGGGCAGACCCGTACCGCCGACCTTTCGGCTGCCAAGGCCGTTGACCTGGCGGAGCCCGCCCAACGGGATGCGGTACAGAAGCAGGCCGAGGCCTACAAGCAGGCAGGCGAGAAGGCAGCAAGCGACGCCGAGGCCGCCAAGAACAAGGCGGTCGAGGATGCGAAGACGGCGACCACGAAGACGGCAACGTCCGAGGGCTCGCCCGCCCTGGAGCTGCCGGGGGGCGGCACCAGCTCGGCGCCCGCGCCCAAGGCGCCGGCGGGCGACAAGACCGCCAAATAGCGCCTCTTCTAGAATCAGTGCCCCGGGCCGTTAGCTCAATTGGCAGAGCAGGGGCCTCTTAAGCCCAAGGTTGAAGGTTCGATTCCTTCACGGCCCATACGGAGAAAGGCCCCGCACGTGGCGGGGTCCTTTCTTTGCTCGGCTAGGCCGTCACCAACTGCGCGTACACGTCGGCCTCGATGGCCTGGAACGTCTCGACGACCGGCATGTCGAAGAAGGGCAGCACCTGGGTCAGCAGCATGCCGCCCACGCCGGCTGCCCGGTCGATCCAGTAGTAGAGGTTGAAGATCCCGGCCCAGTCGCCCGACCCGGCGCGGCGCATCCTGGGGATGTCCTCGAGCACGAGGTGGAAGCCCAGACCCCAGGCCTCGTCGAAGGGAAGCGCGGGCACGTCGTTCGCGAGCTCGGGGAACGCGGAGACGATCCCGTCCTGGGGCATCGGGACGCCGCGCAGCTGATCGGAGAAGGCGAGCGCCACAGTCTCGCTCTCGAGGATGTGTGCCCCGCCGAACTCGCCTTCGCGAAGGAGCATCTGGATGAAATGCGCGTAGTCGCGCCCGGTGCCGCACAGCCCATGGCCGCCCGACCACCAGTCCGGGTCCGGCGCCAGTTCGATGGGGCTGGGTTCGAATCCGCCATCGGCCGTGCGGGCGTGCACCGCCATCATTCGCGCCCGCTGCTCGTCGCTCGGCTGGAAGGTCGTGTCGGTCATGCCGAGCGGGCCTGTCACATGCTCCGCCAGGTAGGCGTCAAGGGTCAGGCCGCTTGCCGCCTCGACCACGAGCCCGACCCAGTCGGTGTTGGTCCCATAGGCCCAGATCGTGCCTGGGTCCTCGGCCATCGGCACGTGCAGCGACGCCGCCTCGCCGGTCAGGACGTGGGGCACGCCGGTGACCTCGTGGTACCTGGCCAGGTCACCGCTGGTGAAGAAATAGGCGAGCCCGGAGGTGTGGGTCAAGAGCTCCCGGATGGTTGCCTGCCGCGAGGGCGCGCGAAGGATCGGCTGGTCGCCGTCAAAGCCCTCCAGGACCTGGATCGCCGCGAACTCGGGCCGGACCGAGGCCACATCGTCATCAAGCCCGATCCGGCCGCGCTCGATCAACTGCAGAGCGGCCACGCTGGCCAGGGCCTTGGTGCACGATGCGTACCGGAACATCGTGTCGGGTGTCACGGCCGGCCCGCCCTCGCTGAGCTTGCCGGCCGCGCCCTCGTAGACAAGCCCGTCACGGTCGGCGATCACGACCACGGCGCCGGGCAGGGCGCCTTCTTCGACCGCGGCTTCGAGGAGTCCGTCGATTCGTGCTGTGTCAAGGCTCATGCGGGGTGTCTCCTGGGGTCAGGGCGCCGACTGTGTCAGCACCGGTTCATGTCCGGGGCTGACCAGGCACAGCAGCGCGATCTGCCTGGCTACCTCGGGGCTCCACTGGACTGGCGCAGGCCCGGTGGGCGCGCCGGCGAGCTTCACGGACGCGGGCTCGCGCTTCACCTTTCCGCCCCGTATCCGCATCGGGTGGCGCCAGACGCTCTTGTCCAGGCGCACCGACCAGAAGCCGCTGATGGCGTCGGAATACCAGACCTGCCGCCGCTCGGGATCGAAGGCGGGCTGCGACATGGCGAAGTTGCTTGCCTGGCCGAGATTGGACAGGCCCCCGGCGGGTGGGGCCACGTAGTAGGCGACCTCTCGCGGCTTCATCGGGTTTCGGATGTCGAAGATCCGCAGGCCCGAGTTGATGAACGAGCAGGCCACGATCTGCGGGTCCTTCTGGCGCGGTATCGCGCAGTAGTGGGCGGCGTAGCTCTGGACGGGGCTCAGCGCGCCCGGGTCGCCGGCGTCGGCGGCGTGCGTCTCCGGCTGGTTCACCTGGAGGCGGAGGTTGGACACCACCCGCGGGCGGGCCATGTCCGAGATGTCGATGATCCGGGCGGCGCCGACCTGCTGCAGGTCCTGGGGGAAGCCGGTGAAGCGGAAGCCGAACTCGTCGAACTCCAGGAGGTAGCGCTTGCCGTTGATGACCATCGGGGCCGTGTTCTGCGGGATCGAGACGGTGTCCCAGGTGAGCCGGCTGATCTCGCGGACCTCGGCATCGGGCTTGCGCGCCTGGACCTCGCTGGAATCCATGATGGTCAGGTTCCCGTTGATCGGATCGGCGACGAAAAGCCGGTTGCCCGTCCTGCTCACGCTCAGCCCGTGCACGAACTCGGCGCCCTCCCAGATGTTCTTCGGATGGCTCGGGTCGTTGAGGTCGATGGCGGCCAGACCTACGCCGCCGCCCATCCAGAAGGTCTTGCCGTCGGGCGAGAAGCCGCTCTCGTGCCCGAAACGGGCGGCCAGGGTGGTCGACTTCCTCACAGGATGGCGGCAGTCGCGGCTCACGTCGTAGACCGAGAGCAGGCCGGGGGCGGTGCCGCCGCTGCCCATCTCGGCCGCCAGCAGCCCCCGCCGCTTGTTCAGGTTGAGCGACTCGTGCGGCGCCTGCATCGGCAGGTCATCCAGGAGGTCGGTCGGCTTTGGATGGGCCGGGTCCGACATGTCGAGCACCATCACCCCTGTTCCGGGAAGACCTGGAACGGCGATCGCGCCGAGGGGGCGGACCAGCGCGGTGTCGTAGTACGCGCACTCGTGCCCGGCGCGATCGACGTAGCGCCAGACCCGCCAGCCACCCGCGCCTCCTACGTGGCCGACCGGGCTGAGGTTGCACGTCCACCCGTCTTTTGCTCCCGGCGAGCGGATGGCCTCGGCCGTGACCCGCCCCTGCTGGCCCTTCAACTCATCTGATCCCTCGCCGCAGTTCGCGGCGGGCACGGGCTTCAGTTTGGGCTCTGGGTTCGACTGGACCGGGACGTTCGTGGGCGCGGAGACCCCTGTGAGCCCCAGCAACGGGTTCAGGTCGTTGGCCGGGAGCGCGATCTGATCGACGGCGCCGGCCGGTGGCGCCAGAACCAGGGCGGCGACCATCACCGCCGGCAAGGCCCACGCCCTCGTCGAGCTCCCCATTCGCCGGAGTCTAGAGCCGCTACAGCGGCGGGTCCGCCACCTTGATCAGCAGCTTTCCGACGTTGTCGCCCTCGTAGAGTCGGTTGAGCGCCATCGGGGCTGTCTCCAGGCCCTCGGTGAGGGTCTCGAGCGGCTTGATCTTGCCCTCGGCCATCAGGCCCGCAATGGCGCCGACCGCCTCCTGGCCGCGGTCCGTCATGTGGTCCAGTACCACGAAGCCGCCGATTGTCAGCCGCTTCATGATCACCTCGTCGAAGTTCTGGACGCCCTTGTTCGGTTGGTCGTTGTACTCGGCGATCAGGCCGCAGATCACGATCCGGCCGTTCAGGTTCATGTTGCCCATCATGTGGTCGAGGATCTCGCCGCCGGCGGACTCCCAGTCCACGTCGATGCCGTCGGGGCAGGCGGCCGCGAGCTGCTCGCGCCAGTCCTCGTCCCGGTAACAGATGCACGCGTCGAAGCCCAGGTCCTCGACCACCATCCGGCACTTCTCGGCGGTGCCCGCAAGGCCCACGGCGCGCGCCCCCATCGCCTTGACCATCTGGCCGGTGACGCTGCCCACTGCCCCGGCGGCGGCAGAGATAACCACCGTCTCGCCCGGTTGCGGCTTGCCGATGTCGGTCAGGCCGAAGTAGGCGGTCATGCCGGTGTGGCCGAGCACGCCGAGCATGTGGCGCACGTCGACGGGCAGGTCCTCGGGGATCACGGTGAACGGGGCCATGGCCTCGGAGGCGAGGATGTAGTCCTGCCAGCCGACCATGCCGGCGACCATCGCGCCCTCGGGCAGCTCCGGGTTGGTGGAGGAGATGACCTGGCCGATGCCGATGCCGCGCATTACCTCGCCGAGCCCGACTGGCGGGAAGTAGGTGGGCTCCTCGCGCATCCACAGTCGGTTGGTGGGGTCGAGTGAGAGCCACGTCGTGCGGATCAGCGCGTCGCCCTCGCCGGGCTCGGGCACGGGCTTCTCGATGTGCTCGAAGTCGTCGTCCCCAACAAGCCCCTCGGGGCGTGTGCGCAACAGGATCTGGCGGTTGACGGACATGGGTCTCCTCCCTTGTCGAAAGTCGGTCACGCGACCGTAACCGGGGTGCGCCCGGGCGTGTGCGGGGCAGCGCCACAAGCGCGGCGCGGCGGGTTGTGGCGTTCGGCCAGCCTGGGCTCTGTTACCGTCAGTGGTCTTGAAGGCCCTGCCGACAAAGGTTCTTGCCCTGATTCTCGTGCTCGCGCTGGGCGCCGGATCAGCAGTTGCGGTTGCCCAGGCCGCGGACGACTACTACGTCCCGGGCGGCACCGACGACTACTACACGACGCCCACCAAGCCCAGTGACGGCGGCAAGGACAACAACGGCAAGAAGAAGCACAAGAAGCACAAGAAGAAGCACCACAAGAAGAAGCACGGGCACAAGAAGCACGGTGGCAAGAAGAAGCACCACCACAAGAAGCACAAGAAGCACGGGAAGAAGAAGCATCACCACTAGCCGGTAGTGCGGCCCTCCTTCGGAGGTCCTACGGCGAGATCAGCGGTTCTTTGGGCTCGGTGAGCGGCGCTTTGCCCGTGGGTCGGGCTTCCCGATGAGCTCTGCACGCCGGAGCTCGTCCTCCGTGGAGATGCAGGTCCGCGTGAGCTCGCCCAGGCGCTCGGCGCTGGCGGTGTCCTGCGAGGACATCATCGCGCGGTAGAGGTCGCGCTTCTGCCGGGCCTGGCGCACTTCGCTTCGCAGCTCATCCAGCTGGGCCTCGGTGGGAATTGCCTTGTTCACGTGGCACCGACGTTAGCAGCGCCCGAGTTTCCGACCGTGGACCCGGGTATAGCTCGTCCCATTGCACCAACGACCTCTGGAGGGTTCCGTGTCCGCTTTGCGCTCATCGTCAGGTAGCCGACCCGACCTTGGCCTGCTCGTCCTCCGCATCGTGTTCGGAGGCATCATGTTCTACGCAGGGTTGTTCAAGTTCAGGACGATGGGCACGGCGGGATTTGGCGACTCGCTGGGTGCCGTCGGGGTACCGATCCCGCAGGTCTTCAGCTACCTGGTGCTCGCCCTCGAGATCTTCGGCGGCCTGGGCGTCGTCTTCGGCCTGTTCGCGAGGGGCTTCGCGTTCCTGCTGATGATCGACATGATCATGGCCATCGTGCTGGTCACGTCCAAGATCGGCTTCATGTCGCCCGACGGCCACAGCGGCGCCGAGGTGAACACGATGCTGATAGGCGCGTTTCTGGCGATCCTCCTCGCCGGGCCGGGCCGTCTCTCGCTGGACGCGAAGCTCGAGCGCGGGCGTGCCCCCGCCGTGGCCTAACCCTTCCCAGCTCCGGCCGCCCCGCAGCGGTCTAGGATCCCGCCAGAGAGCCAACGAAGGAGAGAGGGATGGAGCAGAGTTCGGGGGCCGGAACCGTCCTGGTCACTGGCGGGTCCGGGTTTCTCGGCGCATGGTGCGTGATCGAGCTGCTGCGTCGCGGCTACACGGTCCGCACAACCGTGCGCAATCTGGCCCGCGAGCCCGAGATCCGCGGCCTCGTGGGCTCGGAGGTGGACCGGGACGACCGGCTCTCCTTCGCGCAGGCCGACCTCTCGGATGACGCCGGCTGGGCCGAGGCGGTGGCCGGCTGCGAGTACGTGCTGCACGTGGCCTCGCCGTTCCCGCCCAAGCAGCCCGACGATCCCGACGAGTTGATCATCCCTGCGCGCGAGGGCACGCTGCGCGTGCTGAGAGGGGCGCTGGACGCGGGCGCCCGGCGCGTGGTCGTGACCTCGTCGGTGGCGGCGGTTCGCAACACGGCCACGCCGGTCACGGGGCCGTTGACCGAGGAGAACTGGACCGATGCGTCCGACACCTCGCTCATGCCCTACACGCGTTCCAAGACCATCGCCGAGCAGGCGGCATGGGACCTGGTGGACCAGCGCGGCGAGCGCGACCGGCTGGCGGTGGTCAACCCGGGGGCGATCCTCGGGCCGGCGCTGAGCGAGGACCGCTCGTACTCGCTGTCGGTGATCGAGCGCCTGCTCTCCGGGATGCCCGGCGTGCCCAGGCTCGGGTTCACCTTCGTCGATGTCCGCGACGTTGCCGATCTCCATCTCGCGGCCATGACGGCGCCCGAGGCCGGCGGCGAGCGCTTCATCGCGGTGAACGAGTTCCTGTGGATGAGCGAGGTGGCGCAGGTACTGCGCGACGGGCTGGGTGACGCCGGCTCCAAGGTGCCCACGCGCACCATCCCGAACTTCGTGGTGCGGGCGATGGCGATGATTGATCCCTCCTTGCGCTCGATCGTCGGAGACCTGGGGAAGCGGGTCGACTACTCCAACAAGAAGGCCGTGACCCGGCTCGGCTGGGAGCCGCGACCGATCGAGGAGACGATCCTGGACACGGCCCGCAGCGTCGGGGCCTGATCGCCCGACCCCCCAACCGGGGGGTTCTTCGTCCCGCGCCGTTGACATGGCGCGCCGATGGGGTGAGCCTCAACGGAGATGCCATCACACGCGATCTCCAGGGACTTCGTCTACACGGCCGGCTTCGGGCCGACCGACGAGGCGGCGATCGTCCTGGCGTCGCTGGCGTGTCCCTGCTGCCTGTCCAGCTCGACCAATTGGACCTTGAACCTGGTGCCATGGGACGAAGGCCTTGTCTGCTCGTGTCAGGGTTGTGGCCACCGCTGGTCCGTCGATGTCGACGCCGGCCAGGCGTTGCGCCTGGCCCTCGATCCGACCATCACCGGCGACCCCGGCCGGCGCGAAATCACCAATCCGGTGGCCTTTCAGCGGTTCGAGTAGTACCCGCGCCGCGAAACCTTCGGTGCGCTTCGGACTAGTTCAGGCCAGGATGCATACGACTTCCTCATCCGAGGCAGCGAGCTCCAGCCCGCAACTGGCGGCCCTCGAGGTAATCGCCGACGTGCTCGCGCGCGCGGAGGACACCGCTGCGCCCGACTCCTTCTACTCCGGGCTGGCGGAGGCTGTGTGCCGGCTGGGCTCGATGCAGCGCGCGATCGTGTTCGGCTACGACGACGTGCTCCGCGAGGTAAGAGCGGTCGGATCGCACAACATCGACGCCGATCTCTTCGAGGGCGTCCAGGTGGGCCTGGAAACGGCGCCGGTTGCCGCACAGGCCCTGGACGAGGACCGCGTGATCGAGATCACCGCCGACCTGACCGCCGCCCTGGCCGAGGAATACGCCCCGCTGGTGGGTGAGAGCACGCTGATCTGCACCCCGATGGCGGCAGCCGGCCGCCAGGTCGGGGTGATCCTGTCCGATCGCTCCGCCGACTCGCCGCCGCTCACGCCCGGTGAGAGCAATCTCCTGTGGGTCTTCGGCAAGATGGCCGCGCTCGCCGCGATTTCCGGCACCGCCGCCCGCCAATCGGAGCGGGCCCGCTTGCTCGAGCACAGACTGGACCTGGCCCGCGACCTGCACGAGCGCGTGGTGCAGCGGCTCTTCGGCGCGTCGCTGGTGCTGGCCTCCGATGAACCGATGGGCCGTGAGGAGCGCGATCGCTGCGCCAACGAGCTGACCGAGGCGGCCACCGACCTCAGGCGCCTGGTGCAGCGCTCGGACTCCGAGACCTTCCGCCGGCCGCAGCGGCCTCTTGCAGCCGAGATCGAGCGGCTCCAGCGCGAGCACCCGGGCCTGGGGATCGTCGCGGGCGGCGAGCTCGGCTCCTCCCCCGATGGCCTCGAGGGCCTGGTCCAGTCGGTTCTGGCCGAGGCCGTGCGCAACGCGCACAAGCACGCCAACCCGACGCAGGTCGAGGTCCGTGCCCGGAGCGAGGGCGATGCCTTCATCCTCGAGGTCGAGAACGACGGCGTCCGTCCCAGCGATCCGGCGGCCATCGCCGGTATGGGGCTCAGGCTCGCCGCCTTCGATGCCCTGGAGCATGGCGGGATAGTTGAATTCGGCGCCCGCCCAGGCGACCGCTGGCAGGTAAGGCTCCTGCTCCCGGAGAAGACCCGATGACCGTCGCCGAGACGCCCGACACCAAGCTGAGGATCCTCGTGGTCGACGATCACGACGTGGTGCACTGGGGCTTCCGGACCATGCTGGGCGGCCTTCCCTGGGTCGAGCGCTGTGTTGCGGCAGCCGACGCGGAGGAGGCTGGTGAGCTGGCGGTGCGCTATCGGCCGCACGTGGCCCTGGTCGATCTCTTCGTCGGCGCCCAGTCCGGTGCCGACATCTGCGAGCGCATCCGCGAGCTCGCCCCGGCCACCAACGTGCTCCTGATCTCGGGCGCGGGCAGGATGTCACCGGCGGCAGCGCGCGCGGCCGGTGCCTCGGGCTTCGTCGGGAAGGACCTTCCGGCCGATGACATCGCCCGGGCGGTGCGGATGGTGGGGCTGGGGATGGAGGTCTTCCCCGAGGCCGAGCAGGCTCCGTCTCAGCTGCTGTCGGAGCGCGAGTCGGAGGTCCTCAGGGCGCTTGCCGAGGGCGCGACGAACCGGGAGATCGCCTCCGACCTGTTCCTCTCACCGCACACGATCAAGGAGCACGTGAGCGCGGTCCTGCGCAAGGTTGGCGCCCGCAACCGGGCCGAGGCCGTGCAGAAGGCCCAGCGGCTCGGGCTACTCAGTTAGAAGTAACCCCCCGATCGTCCGTGGCTGACCCCCCGATCGTCGGGTAGGCGCCGTGGGCTGCGTACACGACCCGCGCGTACGGGGTCAGGTTGGGGGCATGCCCGCCGAATCCGCATACGCAGCCCTCTTCCCCGGCCAGGGAAGCCATACCTCGGGAATGGGCGAGATGGTCCGGGAGAGCGACCCCGAGCTCCACGCCCGCTGCTGCGAGCTGGTCGGCGCAGATCCGTTCCCGCTTGTCGAGGACAGCACGCGGTTTGCCCAGCCGGCGATCTTCTGTGCCAGCGTCGCCGCCTGGGCTGCCGGGCGGCCCGCCGCTGAGCCGGCGGCCTACGCGGGCCATTCGCTCGGGGAGTTCGCTGCGCTTGCCGCCGCCGGCTCCCTCGAGGTCATGGACGCGCTGGAGCTCGTGGTGGTGCGCGGTCGCCTGATGGCGGGCGCGGAGTCCGGCCTCCCCGGCGGGATGATCGCCCTGCTTGGGGCGGAGCCCGGGGTGGCCCAGAAGTTCGCCGCGGCGCACAACCTTTCGATCGCCAACGACAACGCCCCCGGCCAGCTGGTTTTGAGCGGACCCGCCGAGGGCGTCGAGAGCGCAGCTGCCGCGGCCCGCGAGGTGGGACTGCGCGCCATGCGCCTGGGGGTGACGGCCGCCTTCCACTCCGAGGTGATGGCACCCGCCGCCGCCGAGTTCGCGGAGCAACTGGCGGACGCGAGCTTCCACGCGCCGTCTGCACCCGTGTGGTCGGCGATGACGGCAGCGCCGTTCACCGATCCAGCCCGTGAGCTGGCCGACGCCCTGACGCACCCGGTCCGCTGGCGTGAGCTGCTCGTGCGAATGCATGACGAGCACATCGGCCGATTCCTGGATTGCGGCCCCGGCCGTGTGCTGGCCCGCCTGGTCAAGCGCACGCTGGACGAAGCCGAGGCGCTCGAGATCAAGGAGGTGGCCGGTGCGCCCGCCTGAGCTGCTGACCCCGATCGGCGCTCCGGCCGAAGGCCAGGTCTCGCCTCGGGAGCTTCGCACCGCCCACGTGGCCGGAGTGGGCCACGCCCTGCCGGCACAGGTCATCGGAAACGAGGAGATCGCGGCTGGGATCGGCGTCGCCCCCAGCTGGATCGAACGCCGCACAGGCATCCACGACCGCCGGCGCGCCGCCGACGGTGAGCTTCTGGCCGACCTGGGCGCGGACGCTGCCAGATCGGCACTCGAATCGGCCGGCCTCGCGGCGGCGGATGTAGACCTGGTCCTGGTGGCCACCATCACCGGCGACGAGGTCACCCCGAGCACCGCGTCCCAGGTGGCCCGGGCCCTCGGGGTCCCGACCGCCGGCGCCGTCGACATCGGAGCCGCATGTTCGGGATTCGTATCGGGGCTGGCCCTGGGCGGGGCAATGATCGAGGCCGGCCGTGCAGACACGGTCGTGGTAGTCGGCGCCGAGATGGTCTCACGTGTGCTCGACTACGACGACAAGGGGACGGCAAGCCTCTTCGGCGATGGGGCGGGAGCAGCAGTCCTCACATGCGGCGGCGCCGGGGTACTGGGCCCCACCCTCATGGCCTCCGACGGAACCCAGGGCTCTCTGATCCGGATCCGCCGCGAGCGCGGCGTGCTCGAGATGGACGGGCACGAGACCTTCCTGGCGGCAATACCCACGATGGCCGGGGTGGCCGCCGACCTGTGCAGCCAGTCGGGCATCGCTCTGGCCGACGTATCCCTCTTCGTCTTCCATCAGGCCAATGGGCGGATCCTCAAGGGGGTCGCCGAGAGCCTGGACCTCGACCCCGAGCGCGTGGTCGACTGCATCGCGCATGTGGGCAACACATCGGCCGCCAGCGTCGCCATCGCGTTGTCGATGGCCGCCGACGACGGCCGCATCCCCGATAACGGCACCGTCGTCCTGGCCGCTTTCGGCGCAGGGCTTTCCTGGGCCGGCGCCGTTCTCCGCTACGGCGACCAGGAGGCCGCATGACCAGCAACGGCACATCCACTGCCGCCGAGGTCCTGATCGATCCGCGGCCGACGGCAGAGGGCTGCGCGCTGGTCACCGGAGCCTCGCGCGGCATCGGTGCCGCCACAGCCAAGGCGCTTGCGGCGGCCGGCTGGCCGGTTGCCGTCACCTACCGCTCCGACGACGCGGGCGCCCGCAGCACCGTCGAGGCCATCGAGGCCGCTGGTGGCAGCGCGATGGCACTGGCCGCCGACGTCGGCGATCCCGCCAGCGCGGCCGTCTGCCTCGAGCAGGTGACCGAGGAGCTCGGCCCCGTCCTGGTGCTTGTGAACAACGCCGGCATCCGCGCCGACAACCTGGCGATCCAGATCGAGGACGAGGACTGGGCCAGCGTGATCGACACGAACCTGACAGGAGCCTTCCGCCTGACCCGCGCCGCGCTGCGGCCGATGATCAAGGCGCGCTTCGGCCGCGTGATCAACATCGCCTCGGTGGTGGGCATGAAGGCCAACGCCGGGCAGGCCAACTACGCGGCGGCCAAGGCCGGGCTGATCGGCATGACCAAGACGGTCGCCGTCGAGGTCGCCCGCCGCGGCGTGACCGTGAATGCGATCGCCCCGGGTCTGATCGAAACCGACATGACCGCCGACATCGTCTCGATCGGCGCCGGCGAGATCCCGGCCCGTCGCGCGGGACGGCCGGAAGAGGTGGCGGCCTGTGTCCGCTTCCTGGCTTCCGAAGAGGCGTCGTACGTGACAGGGACGACGCTGGTCGTGGACGGGGGCCTCAGCGCCTGATGAGCACTTCAACGAAGACAAACAAAGGAGAAACGAAATGACCGACTCAAACGTGACGGTCGATATCGAGGAGCTCGTGATCGAGACCCTCAAGGAACTGGCCGGCGAGCCGGATGCCGTGACCGCCGACGCAACGCTGGAGCAGATCGACGTGGACTCGCTTGACCTGGCGGAGCTCTCGCAGGTCGTGGAGGAGAAGCTCGGAGTGACGCTCAAGGGGTCCGACGTGGCCGAGGTCACGACGGTTGCCGATGCGATCGCGCTGATCCAGGGGCGTATGGGCCAGTGAGGGAAGTCGTTGTCACAGGCGTCGGAGCCGTGACCCCGCTCGGGGTCGGCGCCCGCACGCTTCATGAGCGCTGGTCGGCAGGCAGCTGTGCGATCGAGAACGCCGAGGGCGCGTGCACGGATTTCGATCCGGCTGAGCACATGTCCAAGAAGGAGGCACGCCGCGCCGACCGCTTCACCCAGCTCGGGCTGACGGCGGCCGACGAGGCCCTGCGCGACGCGGGCTGGCTCGGCGGTGACGAGCTGCCGTACGACCCCGCGCGCGTCGGCTGCATCATCGGGACCGGAATCGGCGGGCTCCAGACGATCCAGGACGCACTGGCCAAGCTGGACTCCCGCGGCCCAACCGCGGTTCCCGCTCTGTGCGTGCCGACGATGATGGGCAATGCCGGCGCGGCCGCGGTCTCGCTGAAGCACGGGCTTCTGGGCCCGACCTTCGGCGTCGTGTCCGCCTGCGCCGCAGGCGCCCATGCGATCGGCACCGCCATGCGGACAATCCAGACCGGCGACGCCGACGCCGTGGTTGCCGGCGGGGCCGAGGCAGGCCTCACGCCGCTTGCCCGCGCCGCCTTCTCGGTGCTGGAGGCAACGTCGACCACCGGGATCTCCCGTCCGTTCGACGTGCGCCGCGACGGGTTCATCCTGGGGGAGGGCTCCGGGGTCCTCATTCTCGAGGACGCCGAATCTGCCGAGCGCCGCGGGGCCCGCATCCTTGCGCGCCTGCGCGGTTACGCCGCAACCTCGGACGCCCATCACCTGACGGCGCCGCCTGCCGACGGTCGCGGTGCAGCTGCCGCCATGCGCGGGGCACTCGCCGACGCCGGCCTGGACGCCGCCGACGTGGACTACATCAACGCCCACGGAACTTCGACCCCTCTGAACGATCGGGCCGAGACAGCCGCAATCACCGCGGTCCTGGGTGCCCGGGCAGGCCAGGTGCCCGTCTCCTCCACGAAATCCGCGATCGGCCACCTCCTGGGTGCCGCCGGCGCCGTCGAGGCAGCGGCAACGGTTCTCGCGTTGCGCGATCGCGTGATTCCCCCGACGCTCGGCTGGGCCGAGCGCGAGGAGGGCATGGATCTGGACTACGTGCCCGACAGCGCACGGCCCCTTGACACCGATCGCTCCAAGCCCGCCGTTGCCCTGTCGAACAGCTTCGGGTTCGGCGGCCACAACGCGGTGCTGTGCATCGAGGCGGCCGCGGCATGAGCTCCCTGGCAGTCGTCCCCCGCCCGGTCGAGAAGCTGCTCCCCCTGGAGCGCCTCGAAGCCCTGTGCGATCCGGGCACCCTGCGTCTTCAGCGCACGGGAATCATCTCCCCACGGCTCGGGGAGCGGGCCAGGCCGGGCGATGGCATCCTCGCCGGCACGGGCCGGGTGAACGGCCGGCCCGTCGCGTGTTATGCGCAGGACGTGTCGCTGCTCGGCGGCTCGCTCGGGGCCAACCAGGCGCAGACCATCGTCCAGATCCTCCGCCTTGCCGGCAGGGCCCGCATCCCCGTGATCGGCTTCATCGAGTCCGGCGGGGCGCGCCTTCAGGAGGGCCTCGAGGCCCTCGATGGCTACGGCGCCATCTTCCGCGAACATGTGGCCCTTTCCGGCCGCGTCCCCCAGATCTCCGTGATGTGCGGGACAAGCGCGGGAGGTGGCTGCTACGGCCCTGCGCTCACCGACTTCGTCGTGATGACCAAGGAGTCCGCGATGTTCCTGACCGGCCCCGGAGTGGTGCGCGAGGTCACGGGCGAGGACGTCACGCTGGATGAGCTCGGCGGCCCCGCGGTCCACGAGCGCACAGGGGTGTGCCACGCGGTTGCCCCCACCGAGGCCGACGCGGCAATCCTGACTCGCGAGCTCCTTTCATATCTTCCGGATCGCGCAGGCGCCTCCCCCAGCTCACGCGATCCGGAAGAGCCCCTTCTGGACGACCCTGGCGCGCCCGTGCCGAGCAACGGCCGCCAGGTCTACGACATGCGCATGGTGGTTCGGGCGCTGGTCGACCGCGGCGCGCTGCTCGAGATCCAGTCGCGCTGGGCACGCAACATGCTGATCGGCTTCGCCAGGGTCGAGGGCCGCTCGGTGGGCATCGTCGCCAACCAGCCGCGCTACCTGGGAGGCATCCTCGATGCCGAGGCAGCCCAGAAGGCCGCTCGCTTCATACGCACCTGCAACCTGTTCGGCATCCCGCTGCTGGTCCTGGTCGACACGCCCGGCTTCCTGCCCGGGACCGGCCAGGAGAGGGGTGCGGTCATCCGCCATGGCGCCAAGCTCGTCCACGCCTTTGCCGAGGCCACCGTTCCCAGCGTCACCGTCGTGCTTCGCAAGGCCTTCGGCGGCGCCTACATCACGATGAACAGCCGCGAGCTGGGAGCCGACATGGTCCTGGCCTGGCCGGGTGCCGAGCTGGGCGTGATGGGAGCGCCCCAGGCCGTTGGCGTGGTCAACCGCCGCGATCTGGCCGCATCGGCTGATCCCGAGCGCCTCCGCGCGCGCCTGGCCGACAGCTATGCCGAGGAGCATCTGACCACGGCCGGCGCTGCCGCCGGAGGGCACATCGACGAGGTCATCCATCCGTCGGAGTCCCGCGACCGGATCGCCGACGCCTTCGAGGTCTTCGCCCACGTCGATCACGACGCCGCCAACGGAATCATTGGAAGGAATCTGCCGCTATGAGCACCTACAACTGGTCGAGGCCCTTCGACGAGCTCGTCGAAGGCGAGGAGTTCGCCACCGATCCGCGCGTGATCGGCGAGCGCGACGTTCTCCTGTTCGCCGCGCTGACCGGCGACCACCACCCTGCGCACGTCGACGGTCAGTGGGCTGCCAGAGGGCCCTTCGGCGAGCAGGTGGCTCACGGGATGCTCGTGCTCTCCTTCGCCGTCGGCATGGTGCCCTTCGACCCCCAGCAGGTCGTGGCACTCCGGCGGATCTCCGATGTGGTGTTCAAGCGTCCGGTGAAGCTCGGCGACGTGATCCGCGTCGAGGGAAAGCTCGAGTCCAAGAAGGCGATGAGCGACGAGGCGGGGCTGGCCTGCTGGAGCTGGACCATCGCCGACGCTCGCGGCTCGAACCCGCCGGCGTGCCGCGCCAAGGTCGACGTGCTCTGGCGGCGCTCTGACCCCGACGCGAACTACGACCCGTTCTCCGGCGACCACCACGGCTTCCTGCCGATTCCCCTGTAAGCGGATGCTCGAAGGACGCAACATCCTGGTGACCGGCGTGCTGACCAAGCAGTCGATCGCCTACGAGGTGGCCAGACAGGCGCAGGAGCAGGGCGCCGAAGTGATCCTCACGAGCTTCGGCCGCGCACGCCGACTGACTGAGCGCGTGGCCAAGACACTGCCGGTCCCCGCCGAGGTCCTGGAGCTCGACGTGAATTCGCCCGAGGACCTGGACGCCCTGGCCGGAGAGGTCGGGCGGCGCTGGGACAGGGTCGACGGCGTGCTGCACGCCATCGCGTTCGCCCCGCCGGACGCGTTGGGCGGCGGCTTCCTCTCAACTCCCGCGGAGAGCGCCGAGCTGGCCTTCCGCACCAGCGCCTTCTCGCTGAAGGCCCTGAGCGTGGCCCTGCTGCCGCTGCTCGAGGAGTCCGACAGGTGTCCGGGCATCGTGGGCCTTGACTTCGACGCCAGCGTGGCCTGGCCGATCTATGACTGGATGGGCGTGGCCAAGGCGGGCCTCGAGGCGACCTCCCGCTACCTGGCCCGCGACCTGGGGCCCCGCGGCGTCCGCGTGAACCTGGTGTCGGCGGGCCCGCTCGAGACCATCGCGGCCAACGGCATCCCGGGCTTCGACCAGCTCGCAGAGGCATGGTCCAGCCAGGCGCCGCTGGGTTGGGACACCGAGGACCCTTCGGCGGTCGCCGCCACCGTGTGCTTCCTGCTGTCGGCCCACGCTCGGCAGATAACCGGCGAGATCCTTCACGTGGACGGCGGCTACCACGCCATTGGCGCCGCACCGGCACCGGTCCAGGCAACCGTGGCCGTGCCGGCATGAGCACCGTTGTCCTGACAGGCGGAACCGGCTTCCTGGGTGGGGTCATCCTGGCCCAGCTCATGGAGGAGACCGACCACGAGGTCACGGCCCTCGTCCGTGCGCAGGACGACGCCGGGGCACAGGCCCGCCTTGCCGACGTGTGTCTTCGCCTGTGGGGCGACAGTACGCCGCCGCGCCCCATCCGCGCACTAGCCGCCGACGTGGAGCGGCCCCGGCTGGGAATGAGCGAAACGGCCTACGCCGAGCTGGCGGAATCCTGCGAGAAGCTGATCCACTCCGCGGCCGCCATCGGCTTCACCCAGCCGCTGGCCGAAGCCCGTGCGATCAACGTGGAAGGCACAGCCCGCGTGCTGGACCTCGCTCACACGGCCCGGGAGGCGGGGGCCGAGGCCAGGCTGGTGCACGTGTCGACCGCCTACGTCGCGGGTCGCCGTTCGGGCGTGATCCTCGAGAGCGAGCTGGACGAGGGGCAGGATTTCCGCAACACCTACGAGCAGACGAAGGTCGAGGCGGAGAAGCTGGTGGGCGACTCGGGCCTGGGAGCGGCGATCGTCCGGCCCAGCATCATCGTCGGCGAAAGCCGGTCCGGCTGGACCAGCGCGTTCAACGTCATCTACGGCCCGATCCGCGCCTTCGCAGGCGGGCGGCTCAAGTCGATCCCGGTGAGCGGCGAGGGCCTGGTCGATCTGGTGCCGGTGGATCTCGTGGCCGAGGCGTGCGTGACCGCGTGCGATCTGCCCGACGAGGGCGCGTTCCATGTGGCCAGCGGCGAGCTGGTTGTGAACGGAGAGACGCTGGCGCGCATGGTCGCCGAGGAGCTCGGGGTCCGGGCCGTGGAGTTCCAGGCGGAGGGTGCGCCCGACCTTGGCGACTACGCGCCCTATCTGAACGTGGCCTGTCGCTTCTCCACCGCCAGGAGCGCCGAGCGTCTGGGCATAAGCGTGCCGCCGCTCGAGGACTACCTGCCGGCCCTGCTGGCATACGCCACCGAGGCCCGCTGGGGCAAGCGCCCGCAGGCGCGCCGTGCGGTGGCCTGCACATAACGTACGGACAGACTGTCTGATAGGTTTCCGCCGTGAGCCTGACCCAGCCGATCGGCGGCCTGACCGACGAGCGCCGCGCCTTTGTCGAGGCGCTGCGCGACTTCGCTCATCGCGAGTGCGGGACCGCGGAACAGATGAACGCGCTGACGCACGACGGGGAGGAGAGCCACAACCACGACCTGTACCTGAAGCTCGCGGGACTGGGCTACCTGGGCGCCGGCGTCGAGGAGGAGTACGGCGGTAGCGGCGGGACCATCGTGGATGCCTGTCTCCTCATGGAGGAGTGCTTCTACGCGGGAATGCCGCTCTTCGGGCTCTCGACCTCGCTCACGGTTGCCGAGGCGGTGGCCCGCCACGGCTCCGAAGAGCAGAAGCGCGAGTACCTGGGCGCCATCTGCCAAGGCTCCGTTCACGCGCTCGGCTTCTCCGAGCCGGAGTCCGGCTCTGATCTGGGCTCGCTTACCTGCAGGGCCACACCGGTCGATGGCGGCTATCTGATCAACGGGCAGAAGACCTGGACCTCCAACGCGCAGTTCGCCGACCGCATTCTTCTGATGGCGCGCACGGGCGGCCCCGATTCCCGCCACGCGGGCATCTCGATGCTCAACGTCTCGCTACGAGACGACGCGGTGACCATCAACCCGATCGACACCATGGGCGGCCGCGAGGTCAACGACGTCTTCTTCACCGACTACGAAGTTCCGGCCGATGCGCTCATCGGAGCCGAGGGGCGCGGCTGGAGCCAGCTGATGGAGGGTCTCAACGCCGAGCGCCTCCTGATCGGCGCCATGTTCCTGGGGCAGGCGCGACGCGCGTTCGACGACACCCTCGGCTACGTCAAGGAGCGCAAGCAGTTCGGAAAGGCCATCGGCACGTTCCAGGCCCTTCGGCATCGCCTGGCCGACCTGGCGACGGAGATCGACTGCTGCCGGCTGTTGGTCTACGAGCTGGCCTACAGAACCGAGGCCGAGCCCGACGTCGTGCTTCCGCGCGAGTCCTCGATGGTCAAGCTCAAGGTCACCGAGACCGCCAAGCGGGTCGCGCTCGAGGGCATGCAGATGATGGGCGGGTACGGCTACGCCTCCGAGTACGGCATGGAGCGCCACGTGCGCAACACGCTTGCCGCGACGATCTACGGCGGAACCAGCGAGGTCCAGCGGGACATCATCGGCAAGACCCTCGGCCTCTGAGCGAGGCCCCAGAGATCAGAAGTTCAGGTTCAGGTGTACGCCGAACAGGACGAGCGGCCAGAGGATGACGGCGAGGATCGCCGACACGACATCCGCCAGGTTGCCGACGTGCTCGAAGTAACCGTGCGAGTAGGCGATGTACGCCCCGATGAGCAGGTAGAGGAGCTTCAGGCCGCCGCGCATGGGGTGAGCCTACACCCCAGCCTAGAAGCCGTACGAGCGGCCGATCACGTCCAGCAGGACCTCGTCCGAGCCGGCGCCGATCCGGTAGAGCCTGATGTCGCGCATGATGCGCTCGACCGGGTACTCCCGCATGTAGCCCGCGCCGCCGTGCAGCTGCACGCACTCGTCGGCCACCTCCCAGGACACCTGGGTGGCGAAGAGCTTGGCCATCGAGATCTCGCGCACCGGGTAGTCGCCCCGGGCGTATGACCACGCGGTGGAGTAGATGAGCTGCCTGGCCGCCTCGAGCTTGGTCGACATGGCCGCGAACTTGTGGCGGTTGGCCTGGAAGCTGCCCACCGATTTGCCGAAGATCTTGCGCTCGGCAGCGAACTCGAGCGTGATGTCGAAGGCCGTCTGCGCGTAGGCCAGGCAGCCTGCGGCGCCTATCAGCCGCTCCGCCTGGAGCTCCCACATGATGTGGTAGAAGCCCTTCCCGACCTGGCCGAGCACGGCGCTTTCGGGCACGCGCACGTCCTGGAAGGCCAGCAGCGCGGTGTCCGAGGCGTGCATCCCCATCTTCTGGAGCTTCTGCTCGCGGATCACGCCCGGGGTGTCCATCGGCACGAGGAACAGGGTGAACCCGTCGTAGCCCGCGTCGGGGTCGGTCTTGGTGACCAGCACGATCATGTCCGCGCGGTGGCCGTTGGTGATGTAGGTCTTGGAGCCGTTGATCACGTATTCGGCGCCGTCCTTCACGGCGCGGGTCTTGATCCCCGCCACGTCCGAGCCGGCGTCGGGCTCGGTGATGCCGAGGGCGAAGAACTGCTCACCGGCAATGCCCGCCCGCCCGTAGGTCTCCTTCTGCTCCTCGGTGCCGAACTCGAGCAGTGGCGGCATGACCATGTCCGTGTGCACCGACAGGCCCATCAGCAGGCCCCCGCTGGTGGAGCGCGCCATCTCCTCGGCGAGCACGAGGTTGCAGAAGTAGTCCCCGCCCTGGCCGCCGTACTCCTCGGGCGCGGACAGGCCGAGGAACCCCAGCTCGCCCATCCGCCGGATGATCGAATCCGGGAAAGTCGTGTCCTCCCACTCGTCGGCGTGGGGCCGTACCTCGCGCTCCACGAAGGACCTGATCGACTCCCTCAGGGCATGATGCTCGTCATTGAAGATGAAGTGGCTGCGCTTGGATGCGTAGTCCGGCTTGACGATGTCGGCGGCCTGGGACACGGGGCTCCTCTGGTCGAACAGCTATCCGAGTAGACTGGACAGTATATATGGACACACTGTGTGAGCAGCTGGTGCGGCGACTCTATCCGGCGCTCGCCGCGGGGAATCTTGACGCACTGCGCCCGCTCTTCGCGCCCTCGTTCGAGGCGCACGCCACGGCGGGCCTGCCACTGTCCATTGGCGGCAGCTACACGGGCTTTGACGCAACCTGGAACGGCGTCTGGCGGGTCATCGGCCGCGCGTTCAATATCCGGGTCGAGCCGGAGGAGTGGCTGGACTGCGGGGAGGGCCGGCTCCTGGTGCGCGGTCGCTACACGGGCACTTCCAGGGCCACCGGGCTCCCGCTCGACGCCGCCTTCGCCCACCTCTGGACGGCCGGCGACAAGAGCCTTCTCTCCCTCTGGCACCTGACCGACAGCGCCCTCTGGTGGAGGGCGCTCGACTCCGAGGAGACCACGTGAGCACCGACCGTGTGCAGTTCGACATCACCGATGACGTCGCCCACATCCGCCTGATCCGCGCAGACGCGCGAAACGCGATCGACCGCGCGATGGTGGAGGCGTTCGCGGATGCCGTGGAACAGGCAACCATGCCCGGGGCGGCCCGGTCCATCCTGGTCTCGGCTGCCGGGCCGTCGTTCACCGTGGGCGGGGACCTGGCCCACTTCGCGGGCGCGCGTGATCGGCTCGCCGACGAGCTGCACGACACGATCGCCGGGTACCACCCGGCTCTGTTGAAGCTGGCGCAGGCGCCGGTGCCCGTGGTGTGTGCCGCCCAGGGCGCGGCCGCCGGCGGCGGCCTGGGGATGCTCTGGGCCTCCGACCTGGTGATCGCCGCCGAGGACCTGGTGGTCGCGACCGGCTTCGCCCGGCTGGGACTGAGCGGCGACGGGGGCAGCTCGTGGTACCTCCCGAGGCTCGTGGGGATGCTGCGCGCGAAGGAGCTGATCCTTGCCGGCCGGGTGCTGAATGCGGCCGAGGCGCTGGAGTGGGGACTGGTGTCGAAGGTGGTGCCGCCGGCGGAGCTCGAGGCCGCGGGGCTGAATGCGGCGCTGGGGTTCGCGGCCGGCCCGACGACCGGCTACAAGGAGATGCTGCGGCTGCTGAGCATGAGCTGGGACCGGAGTTTGGTTGAAGGTCTCACCGCTGAAACGGCGGCAATGAGGGAGACAGGCTCGACGCTGGATGCCGTCGAGGGGGTGGTGGCCTTCCACGAGCGCCGCCGGCCCCATTTCAACGGCAATTAGCCGCGATTCGCAACTCCGTGGACGATCGTGCACCCAGGAGGTGTACGAAGCTTCGCGGAATCCGTTCAGCGGAGGGCTTCGACCCGGGCGGGCACGTGCTTGTGCCAGGGCGTGCCCGCGAACTTGTCGCGCCAGCCGGTCGCAGTGAGCTCGTTGGGAGCGACGCCCGTGGTGCGGGTGATTCCGTCCTCCGCGCGGTGGTCGAGCCCGTACCCGTTCGGGTGCGAGGCGTGGCCGGGTTGCATCGCGTCGCTGACCTCCACGGCAGGTCCAGCGTGTGCCCGACTAACCTCCGAGCCCCATCCCGCCGGAGACCCCCAGCGTCTCCGCAGTGACGAACGATGCCTCTTCGGATGCCAGGAACGCCGCCGCCGCCGCGACCTCCTCGACCGTCCCCAGGCGCCCCACCAGCGTGCCTGCCTTCATGGCCGCCACCATCTTCTCCCCGAGCTCACCGATGGCGCGAACCT
>JAXDIE010000098.1:0-28758 GCA_034664165.1 Thermoleophilaceae bacterium
CGGAGCTCCAGCGCGTGTGAGCTGACCTCCATGACGGCCGCCTGGTCGCCGGCGTCCAGCATCCGCCGGAATGTGGCCTGCAGGTCGATCGCCTCTGGCGTGGTCCGCTCGACCGGCTCCTCCACGCCCCCCACCACCGACTTGACGGTGCCCAGCAGCCCGGTCGCCATCCCGGCGCCCTCGAGCAGGTCCCGAACCAGGTAGGCGGTCGTGGTCTTGCCGTTGGTCCCCGTGATCCCGCACATGCGCAATGTCGCCGTGGGGTCACCGTTGAAGCGCGCGGCGACCGCCGCCATCGCGGCTCTGGCATCGGTCACCTCGACCTCCGGCACGTCAAGGCCCAGCGGCCGCTCGACCACCAGGGCCACGGCACCCCTCTGGATCGCGTCGGGGGCGAAGTCGTGGCCGTCGGTGCGGAATCCCGGAACGCAGAAGAACAGCGCTCCCGGCGCCACGTCCCGGCTCGAGTAGGCCAGGCTGGAGACCTCCACGGAGGGGGCCTCCGGACCCATCAGATCACGAAGATTCACGTGTGGGCGAGTCTAATCAGAGCGCCCCCACCCACAGCTCTGGGCTACTGCGGCGGGATCCGCAGGTAGGGCAAAGCGAACTTGACTATCTGCTCGAACGCCGGCGCGGCCACCAGGCCTCCGTAGTACTCGCCCTGGGGCTCGTCGACCGCCACCGCAACCAGCAGGCGCGGATCACGCGCCGGGGCAAAGCCCACGAACGAGGCGACGAAGGCGGTGTCTGAGTAGCCGCCGTAGCCATCGGGCTTCTGGGCAGTACCGGTCTTGCCGGCCAGGCGGTAACCGTCGACCGAGGCCTCGGATGCGGTTCCGCCCGGGGCGATGACCCCCTCGAGCATCCTGGAGACCTTCTTCGCGGTCGAGGCCGAGATGACCTGGTGCTCCTCGGGCACCGTGCTCTCCAGCACGTGCGGGGTGACCAACAGGCCCTTGTTGGCGATCGCGGAGTAGCCGGCGGCCAGCTGGATCGGCGTGACCGCCAGGCCCTGGCCGATCGGCAGGTTGCCCATCGAGGAGCCCGAGTAGTCCTGGGGCTTCGGCACGATGCCCGCCTGCTCCCCGGGGATGTCAACGCCCGTGCCCTCGCCGAACCCGAAGGCCCGCACGTAGTGGTCGAAGCGCTCGGCGCCCAGCAGGAGCCCGATCTTGATGGCGCCCACGTTGGAGCTCTGGGCCAGGATGTCGGCCGTGCTCAAGGAGATGGCGCCGCGCTCGTGCGACTCCTCGATCACCCGGTCCGCCACCTGGATCGAGGGCGGGAGGTCGAACACGGTGCTGGGCTTGACCAGCCCGTCCTCGAGGGCGCCCGAGACGGTGAAGGCCTTGAATGTGGATCCGGGCTCATAGGAGGCCGCCACCGCACGGTCCTGGCGGTCGTATTCGGATGCATCGCCGAACTTTGCCGGGTTCACGGCGGGCCAGTTGGCAAGCGCCAGGATCTCGCCCGTGCGCGGGTCCAGCACCAGGGCCGTCGCGCCCTTCGGGCTGTAGCGGGCACCAACGTCGGCCAGCACCTTCTCCGTGCGGGCCTGGATGGCGGCGTCCAGCGTCAGCTTGACGTCCTGACCGGGCACGGCCCGCTTGCTCTCGACGATGCTCACCGGCTTGCCAAGGGCGTCCTTGATCACGTCGCGTGCGCCATCGGTCCCGTGCAGCTCCTGCTCCTCGGACTGCTCGATCCCGGCCAGTCCGTAGCCGTCTACTCCCACCGCGCCCAGCAGCTGCGATGCCAGGTCGCCCTGCGGGTACTGGCGCCGCGGCTCGACCTCGGTGCCGATCCCTTCGATGTCCAGATCGTCGATCTCCGCGCCGATGTTCGGGTCGATCGCGCGGGCCAGGTACACGAAGCCCGTCTGCGGATCGGACAGCTCCGCCTGGACCTGCGCCAGCGGCCGGTGGATCAGCGGAGCGATCTTTGCCGCGGTGCCCACAGGGTCGTCCAGCAGGAAGGGGTTGGCGAAGACGGTGGTGGCATCGTCGGAGACCGCCAGCTCCTTGCCGTTGCGATCGGTGATCGTGCCCCGGCGTGCGGGGACCGTCAGGTCCTCCTCGTGCTGCGACACCGCGCGCGCCTTCAGGTCAGCGGCCCGGACGGTGCCGAGCCAGGTGGCGCGAGCTGCCGCCACCACCAGAAGGGACAGGAAGATCGCGAAGAGGAGCCCGATGCGGCGGTTCACCAGGCGCACGGCTCTAGCCCGGCCCCTCTGTGTCGGGTGCCTGCGGCACGGCCGCGACCGGCTCCTGTGGGTCCGCGGGCGCAGCGTCGGCCTGCTCAGGGGGCGCGTCCAGCGCCGGTGCGGTTGGCGCGCCCGCCGCCACCTGGGCGGCCAGGCGGGCGTCGTTCACAGGATCTGCCTTCAGGTACACCACGTCCTTGGGCTGCGGCAGCACGAAGCCGCTGCCGACTGCGAGCTTCTGGATCTCCTCGGAGGTGCCCTTCTTGGCGATCTCATCGCGCAGCGCGGAGTTCTCGCGGTTGAGCTGCGCGGCCTGTGTGCTCATCGACGCGATGCCGCGGTTGACCTCGAGCAGCGTCACGTTCAGGTAGACGATCCCGGCCAGCAGCGCTCCGATCAGGAGCACCCAGCCCTGGCCGCGAAGCAGGCGATCCATCAGGCCCATGGGCGCCGCGGTGACCACCGCGCGTACGTGCTGGCCTGTGGTCGGACGCGGACGGGCCTGGCGGGCCGCCGCGGGACGCGTGGTCGCCGGTCGACGGCGCGCCGGAGCGGGCTTGCGGGCAGGCGCGGTGCGAGCTGCAGCAGCGGAGCGGGCCATCAGTCCTGGTCCTCTGCGATCCGGCGCTCGACCCGCATCCGGGCAGACTTGGCGCGCGGGTTCTGGGCGATCTCGCCGGCGGTCGGGGCCACGGCGCGCTTGGTGACCAGCTCGCCCTCGGGCTCGCGGCCGCAGACGCAGATCGGAAGGTCGGGCGGGCAGGTGCAGCCGCGTGCGCGCCCGGCCATGAACTGCTTTACGCGCCTGTCCTCGAGGGAGTGGAAGGAGATCGCCGCCAGGCGCCCGCCCACTGGCAGCAGCGACCAGGCCAGCGGCAGCGCGCGGTCGATCGAGCCCAGCTCGTCGTTCACGGCGATCCGGATGGCCTGGAACACGCGGCGGGCGGGATGGCCGCCGGCGAAGTGCGAGGGAATCGGGGTGGCGGCCTTGATGATCTCGACCAGCTCGTTGGTGGTCTCGATCGGCGCCTCTTCACGCCTGCGCACGATGGCGCGCGCGATCTGGCGCGAGTAGCGCTCCTCGCCGTAGTTGCGGAAGATCTGCTCCAGGCGGCGCTGCTCCCACTCGTTCACCACGGTGCGCGCGTCCAGCTCCTGGGACGTGTCCATGCGCATGTCAAGCGGGGCGTCATAGGAATACGAGAAGCCCCGCTCCCAGGTGTCGACCTGGGCGGAGGAGATGCCCAGGTCCATGTAGACCAGGTCGGCCACGGCACCCTCCCCCGCGAGAAGGGCCAGGCCCTCGGCGAACTCCATAGACAGGAAGCGGGTCTGGCAGAGCAGGTCGGCCTCCATCTCGTGGAAGCGCTCTTCGGCGGCCGGGTCGCGATCGATGCAGATCAGCGTGCCCTCGGCCCCGATCCGCCCGGCGACCAGCTCGGCGTGTCCGCCGGCGCCGAAGGTGCAGTCGACAGCGGTCTCCCCCGTGGCCGGGGCGGCCAGCTCGATGAGCTCGCCGGCAAGCACCGGTACGTGAACGCGTGTCATGTCAAGAAGGATGGCCAAGGCCCTCCGTCAGCGCCTCGATTTCGTCGCCGATCGAGTCCTGCTCCGCCTGCCAGGCATCTGCGTCCCAGATCTCGGCGTGGTCCATGCTGCCGCCGATCACGACGGCCTTCTTGATCCCGGCGTAGTCCAGCAGCCGCTGGGTGACGGTCACGCGCCCGGCAGAGTCCAGATCGGCCTCCTGCAGGTTCTGCACGAAGCGGCGGGTGATCTTGCGGTACTCGGGGCTCATGCGGTTGAGGCCCTGCAGGGCGCTCTCCACCGTCTCCGCGTGCGCCGCGGGCGTGTACATCTCGATGCAGGCATCCACGCCCTGGACCAGAACAACGCCTTCTGACAGTTCCCCCCGCCACTTGGGCGGGAGGTTCAGCCGGTTCTTGACATCTAGCGAGTAGTCGTAGTGACCACGGAAAACCACTGGTAGGTAGCCGTCCCCTCGTCCCAGTCGTTTGAAGATTCTCGACCGGGGTGGCGGAGTGGGAGGAGCCCCGCCACCCCGGTCTGTTCGAGAAGGCGCGGCAAATATAACCCACTTTCACCCACCGTGGGACATTTTTCTCCACTTTCTGTCCGAGAGCAGGAGTAGCGACGGGTCGGCCAGGTGAGTTTCCCAGTTCTGATGCGGGGTTGCGGCGTATCCTCCCGGTGGGTCGGATATTGGGCCAATTCGTGCAGTACCGTTGCCCCGATGCGCATCCGGACCTCCGCAACTGCACTCCTCCTGCTTCTGGCCCTCACGGTGGGGGCCTGTGGGAGCACCCCGCCGGCCGCCACCACACAGGCCACGGAGCCCTCCACCACCGCGACCGAGGGTCCAGCCGGTCCGTCAGGGCCGATCGACTTCGACGGAGTGGGCCCGGCCAAGCAGGGCATGACCTCCGATGAGATCGAGGGCTACTTCGGCAAGCCGGTCGGCCAGGACGTCGTGCCGGGCTGTCCGCTCGACGCCAACGCCAAGAAGCAGCTGGTGCTCAAGTACGACCTCTCCGGCGGCCAGCTCACACTCACCTTCACGACCGGCGACACCGACGCGCTGCTTTCCACCTTCACCGACTCGCCCGAGCTGGAGACGGTCCAGGGCATCAAGGTGGGCGACAGCTACGACGACCTCAAGAAGGCGGCCGGCGACGAACTGAAGCCCGAGAACCTGGGCGCGGAGGCCACTCCGGAACAGGGCTTCTGGTACGTGGCCAAGGCCGAGGGCCAGTGGATCACGTATGACGTGGACAAGGGCAAGGTCGCGCGCATCCTCAGCGGCAACACGCCCGCCTGCGAGTAACCGCGCACTAGAACATCGGCAGGCCGGCCCCGCCGGGACCCAGCAGCGCGCCCGCCAGCGCCGCCGCCACCATCAGCAGCACCGAGGGCACCAGGAGCAGGGCCACCACCAGCTGGATCTTCGGGCCGGCCCTGGCCGCCTCCTCGCGCACGCGCTGTGACCTGAGCTCCCGTGCGCCCCTGGCCTGGGCCGCCAGGGTCTCTGTCAGCGGCGAGCCGTGGCGGGCCGCTCGCTCCAGGGCGCCCACCAGCGCCGCCACCTCCGGAACCGACGTCCGGGCAACCATCGCGTCCAGCGCCGCGGCCAGCGGCAGCCCCAGGGCTACCTCCGCGGCCACAGCCCGTAGCTCCCCGGCCAGCACGCCCGCCGACCCCTCCCCCACTGCGCCAACCGACGCGGTGAGCGACATGCCCGAGGCAGAGGTCACCCTCAGGAGGTCGAGCACCGCGGGGAGCTCACGGCGGATCCGGTCAGCCCGCGCGCGGGCCAGGCGCCGCAGCCAGATGTCCGGGGCGAGGAACCCGGCCACTGGACCCGCGGCCACGAGAACGATGCCCAGGCGGCCGGGCAGCATCGCCGCCAGGAGAAGGGCGATGGCCGCGCCCGCTGCGCCCGCCCCGGCCTTGGATGCCATCACGGCACGGACGTCGACGGGGGTGCCCGCCAGGCCTGCCGCCGCAATCCGCGGCTCCAAGTCGCGCGGAGAGCCGATCCGCGCGGCCAGTCCCGCCCGCCGGACCAGCGCGCCAGGGCCGGCGAGCCAGCCGGGCAGTCGAGCGCCGCGATCTCGGCGCACATGGACTCTTGCCTCCCTGATCAGCCCCGCGAGTGCGAGGAAGGCGAGGCCAGCCGACGCGAAAGCCAGCACCTGGGCGGCCACCTAGGCCCCCACCTTGCCGAGCCGCCTTATCGCCACCGCCGCCACCACCTGCAGCACCACGGCCACGGTGAGCAGCCACCCCGACAATGGGTCGCCGAGCATCCCGGCCACGAATCCCGGCGCCGCCAGCTCACCGAGCACGGCGCCCCCGACGGGCAGCAGCACCACGACCAGACCCGTGAATCGCGCCTGTGCCGTCGCGGCCCGGACCTCGCCTTCAACCCTGACCTGATCCTCGAATGCACGGGCAAGGTCGCGGAGCAGGCGGGCCAGGTCGCCGCCCGCCCGCGACTGGAGTCGGGTCGCCGCCACGATGGCGTCGATCTCGGCGCAGCCCACACGCGCGCGCATATCCTCGAGCGCGTCGGCCGTCGGCGCCCCCAGCTCGATCTCAGTGGCCACCCGAGCCAGTTCGGCCCCGGCCGGGCCTCCAAGGCCCTCGGCGGCCAGGCCCACGGCTCCTCGGACGGAGTTCCCGGCGGAGACCGCGTCGGCCAGCGCGGTGGCCATCGCCGACGCTCCTGCCGCGACCAGCCGCCGGTAGCGCGCCCGCCGAGCGGCCAGCGCGCGCGACATCCCCACGGTGCCCGCCAGCGCAGCTGCCAGGCCGGCCGCCCACCCGATCAGGACCAAGCCCGCGGCAAACGCGGCCAGGGCCCCGAGCGCCAGCAGTCGCCGCCGCTCCTTCGCGCCTGGATCGCGCCCCTCCCGCCCCACGCTGGCGAAGGCCACCACCGCCTGCCCGATCCAATCCACACCGGGCGGTGCCAGGGCGGTGAGCACCCGAGCACCCTCCGTCGCCAGGCCCACGCCCGCCACCGCCGCAGCCCCGCCCGCCAGCCAGGCCAGCGCCTCAGCGCGCACCGCTGCGACTCCTGCGAACATCGAGCCCATGAGCCTGCGCAGCGCATGGGAGGACTCGGCCGAGCAGTGGATCCACTGGTCGCGCTCCGAGACCCTCGATCACGCATTCTGGATGCTGAACCTGCCGGCCATGCTGGAGCTTCTGCCCGAGCCATCGGGCAAAGCCCTCGACCTGGGCTGCGGCGAGGGCCGCGTGTCCCGCGAGCTCAAGAAGCTCGGCTACCAGGTGATCGGGGTCGAGGGGTCGGAGACCCTGGCCCAGGCGGCCCGCCAAGCCGACCCGGATTTCGAGGTTCACGTGTCCGATGCCGGCTCGCTGCCCTTCGAGGACGGCACGTTCGACCTCGCCGTGGCATCGCTGATGCTCATGAACGTGGATGACCTCTCGGGGATCCTCACCGAGGTGGCCCGCGTGCTCACGCCGGGGGGTGTGATCGTCGCGTCGGTGCTCCACCCGCTGAACAGCCTTGGTGACGCCGGTCCCAACGTCGGCTACTTCAACGAGGTCCGCTACTCCGAGATGCTCCAGGAGGGCGAGGCCTGGCTGACCCTGCACGAGACCCACCGGCCGCTTTCCGCCTACACGGAGGCACTCGCCGAGCGCGGCTTCGTGATCGAGCGCCTGGTCGAGCCCCGTCCGACCTACGAGCACCTCAGCGCGCACCCGGAGGCGGCCCGCTGGCTTCAGCGCCCGGCATTCCTCCATTTCCGCGCGCACCGCCACGCCGGCTAGCGGGCGTAGAGCTCACGGGTCCCGGCGCCGCCGGCCACCCGCACCACCTCGGCCACCGACTGCACGCGGCGCGACCCATCGGGCAGCCGCGCCTGGTGCACCACCAGCCCTATCGCCCCCGCCACCTGCTCCCGCACGGCGGCATGCGGCAGCCCCATGCCCGCCATCAGAGCCAGCGTCTCGATGCGGCGCAGGGCGTCTTCGGGCCCGTTGGCGTGAACGGTGCTCAACGATCCCTCGTGCCCCGTGTTCAGGGCCAACAGAAGGTCGAAGGCCTCCGATCCGCGCACCTCCCCCACGACGATCCGGTCGGGCCGCATCCGCAGCGCGTTCCTGACGAGCTGTCTGATCGTCACCTCGCCGCGCCCCTCGAGGTTGGGCGGGCGCGCCTCAAGCCGCACCACGTGCTCCTGTCGCAGGCGGAGCTCGGCGGCGTCCTCGATCGTCACGATCCGCTCACCGGCGGGAATGGCCTCCGACAGCGCCCCCAGAGTGGTGGTCTTGCCGGAGCCGGTTCCGCCGGACACCAGGATCGAGCAGCGCCCGGCCACCCGTTCACGGAGCAGGTCAGCCAGCTCCACCGGCAGGGTGCCGAGCGCGACCAGGTCCGCCATTCCCATGCCCTGGGGCCTGAACCGGCGGATGGTCAGGCAGGGCCCCGACAGGCACAGCGGCGGAATGATCACGTTGATGCGGGAGCCGTCGGGCAGGCGGGAATCGCAGAGGGGCGTGGCCTCGTCGACGCGCCGCCCCAAGGGCGTGAGCACCGCCTCGATGGCGTGCATAAGCTCGGCATCCGAGCCGAACGAGACGCGGGCGCGGTGGAGCTTGCCGGCGCGCTCGACCCAGACGTCGTCCGGCCCGTTGACCATGACCTCATCCACGCGGGAGTCCCCGAGGAGCGCCTCCAGAGGGCCCAGCCCGCCGGCCAGCCGCCCGATCCGCTCGATCAGCTCCTCACGCTCCGCGGGTGGAAGGGCCGCGGCCTCCGACTCCACCAGGTCCCGGACTCCGCCCTCGACCCCGGCCGGGCTCATGTGGCCGCCCCGGGCACGCTCCACCAGCCGCCCCCTCAGGGCGTGGGCCAGCTCATCGAGCGGGTCCTGCAGGCTCATGGCCGTTCTCCGGTGGAGGTGACCCGGCCGATCCGCCGGGTGTCTCCGGGCGGCCGCACCAGCAGGCGGATCTCGCGCGCGAAGTTGGCGGCCGCGGTGAGCATGACCGCCTGCCTCGCGGTGACCAGCAGGGTCGCGGTGGTGTCCGACACGGGCCCTGCGGCCTCCTGGGAGCTGCGGCCGGCCCGCGCCAGGCCAAGGAGCTCGACGCTCTCGAGGGCCACGCGGGTGTCGCCGGCCGACCCCGAGCGGGACTCGCTCGTCACCAGGACATCCACTCGCGCGCCCGGCCGGATCCCGGCCACGGCCTCGCCTCCGGCGATCGGGACCTCCACGCTCCTCTGCCCCGGCTCCAACCCCGGGCCGCCCTCACCCTCGGCGACCTCCAGGTGTGCCGCGGTCAGATACGCCCCGGCGGGCACCGGCCTGGCGGTACGGGCGCCCAGTGCGTCCTCGGGCGATGCCAGCGAGTCCGGTGGGACGAACGCACGAGGGACCTGCGCAACCCTCAGGGATGTCGCCGCCACCCTCGGCTTGATGGTCACGCCCTGGTCGATGTCGGCGGCTGCGACCACCACGGGAACGGTGGGCCCGACCCGTGTTTCCACGCGCGCGATGCTCGAGTGCACCTCCGAAGAGGCCAATCCGCCGCAGACGCCTGCCAGTGCCAGCAAGGCCAGCGGCCGGCGCGAGCGTCGCACGCTCACGTGCCTGCCGAGGGCAGGCGGATGGTCGCCGTGGTGCTCTCGGGGTCGGACGCGATCCTCAGCGCCCCGCCGCTGCGGCGGGCTGCCCGACTGGCGATCGACAGGCCGAGGCCCCGTCCGGGGCGCCGGGAGCCCCGCACGAGCGAACCCCCACTCCTCACGGCCAGGGTCAGCGCCGAGCCTTCCCGCCCGCCGATCACCTGGACCCGCCCGCGGCCGTGCTCCAGGGCGTTGGCGATGAGGTTGCCGGTCATCTGGGCCAGCGGCTGGCGACCCGCGTCGACGAGCCCGGAGTCGGCGGTCCATTCAAGCGTCACCTCGCGGCCCATCCCGCGGGCAACCGGACGCCACGCCTCGACCGAGTCCCGAGCCAGCTGCTCGAGCGAGACCGTCCCGGCGCCGACGCGGCCCGACGGCCGGAGCTCGGCCAGGCCGGCGGCCACACGGTCAAACTGGGCCGCCACCGCGGTGCCCGGCAGGCCCCCGCCCGCGTCCAGCGCGAGCCGCAGGGCACACAGGGCACCGCGGATCTCGTGCTCGGCGCGGGCCACGCACTCACTGCGGTGTCGGGCCCGGAACGCCCACACGAGCGCTCCGGCCGCTGCAAGCCACCCTGTGAGAGCAAGCGTCAAAGCTGCTCCGTGAGGCGGTAGCCCACCCCGCGCACGTTCAGCACGAACGGGCGCCCGGTTCCGCCCAGCTTCCGGCGCAGCCGGCACGCATGGGCATCGACGGTGCGCGTGCTGCCTGGCGAGATGTAGCCCCAGACGTCCCGCAGCAGGTCGTTCTTCGAGAACGCCCGTGTCGGGTCCCCGGCCAGGTGATGGGCCAGCGCGAACTCCTTGGCCGACAGATGGACCGGCTTGCCCGCCAAGCGGACGGCCCGCTTCATCGGGTCGATCGTCAGCTCGCCGACCCGCACGATCCCGCGCTCGGATCGGGCATCGGCCCGGCGGAACACGGCACGGATGCGGCCGATCAGCTCGGGGTAGCTGAAGGGCTTTGACACGTAGTCGTCGGCCCCGCGCTCGAAGCCGCGCACGCGATCGGCCTCCCCCACGCGGCCGGTCAGGACGATCACGGGCAACTGCGGATCGATCCGCGATGCCAGCCCGTCGGCCGAGCGGATGCCGTCCAGCACCTGCAGGCCGTTGCCGTCGTCGAGCATCAGGTCCAGAAGGACCAGGTGCGGCTTGCGGACCTCGATCTGGCGAATCGCCTCGCCCGCCGCGGTGGCTACTGCCACCTTGAAGCCGTCCGCCGCGAGATTGTCTGCGAGAAACGTTGCTGTGCGCTCGTCGTCCTCGACGATGAGGACCCGGCGCGTGTCTTGTGTGTTTTCCATGGCCCGCTAAGACCCTCGGGCGCCGCCTTCGCCCCCGCGCGTGCGCGATACTCGACAGGTGAGGGGCAAGCACGTCGTCATCCCGATTCTCGCCGTCGCCGTCGCGGCCCTGTTGCCATCGAGCGCGGCCGCGAGCCCGCCCCTGCGCGCCGGCGCCGGCCAGGCCGACATCACTCCTCCGCAGAAGGGCTACTTCCTTGGCGGCTGGACACGAGCCGACCGCCTGGCTCTGGGCCAGATCACGCGCCTCTATGCCAACACGATCGTCCTGCAGCGTGGCAAGACCAAGATCGCCCTCGTGGCGGCCGAGCTCTTCGCCATCCCGGCGGGCCTCCAGGAGGACGTGGCAGCGCGCCTCAAGGGCCGCGGGTTCAACAAGAAGAGCGTGATCCTTGCCGCCTCGCACACCCACTCCGGCCCGGGCGGCTTCTTCAACAACCCCACCTACAACACGGCCGCCCCCAGCCTCGAGACGGCAACCGACGTCAACAGCTTCATATCGTTCTTCCAGCCCGCCCCTGCGGACCCCCAGCTCTACACCTTCCTGATCAAGCAGATCGCCCAGTCGATCAGGCGCGCCGACACCGACCTGGCGCCGGCCGAGGCGGCGTGGGGCCGCTCGGAGCTCACGCACCTGACCCAGAACCGCTCGATCGAGGCGCATCTGCGCGACCACGGCATCACGGTCTCGCGGGCAAAGGCCAACCCGGGCATGGACCCCGACGGCCGGATCCACACCATCAGCCCGGATGTCGACGTCCTCCGCGTGGACAAGGTGATCAAGCACAACGGAGACACGACACGAGTGCCGATAGGCGCATGGTCCAGCTTCGCCAACCACGGCACCGTCGTGCACTCGGAGACCCAGGCCTATAGCGGCGATCACCATTCCGCCGCCTGGCGGGTCTTCACCAGCAAGGTCCGCAAGGCGGGCCATGTTCCCGACTCCCAGACGGTGGTCAACGTCTATCCGAACGGCGCCGAGGGCGATCAGACCGCCGGCATCAAGAACGTGGGGCCCGCCGACGCCGAGCGGGTCGGCACCAAGGAGGCGCGCGCGATGTTCAAGGCCTGGAAGCAGGCGGGCAAGCACCTGGACACGCGCCCCGACCTGGACCTGCGCTGGACGCGGGCGTGCTTCTGTGGCAGCCGGACGGCTACCGGCCCGGTCGACGCGAAGGGCTACGAGGGGTTCCCCTTCCTGACGGGGTCCGACGAGGGCCGTGGGCCGCTCTATGACTACGCGGGACTCATCCTCGAGGGCGTCAACACCGGCGCAAACGATCCGCTCCAGGGCGACAAGGTCATCATCCCGGTGGGCGACCCGCCTCCCGCCGTTCCGCTCAGCGTGGTGCGGGTCGGTGACCAGGCAGTGGTCTCGGTTCCGGGCGAGGCGACCAAGGAGGTCGGCGTGCGGATCAAGGCCGCCGTGGTCAAGGCCATGCGCGGCGCGGGTGTCCACCGGGCTGTCATCGCCGGCCTCTCGGGCGACTACATCCAGTACATCACCACCCCGGAGGAGTTCATGGCCCAGAGCTACGAGGGCGCCTCGACGCTCTACGGGGTCAACGAGGCCACCTTCCTCACCGAGCGCCTGACGGCACTTGCCAAGGACCTTGCGAAGGGCAAGCGGGCGCAGAAGCCCTACAAGTACGACCCGAGCTACGGGGTCAAGCCCAACGGACCCGGCTACCCCAAGGGTGCGGCGGCCGCCCAGGTCGCAGCCCAGCCGGACGGCAGCTACCGGCCGCGGGATCACGCCAAGTTCTCGTGGGTCGGCGGCAAGGACGGCTACGACCGCCCGCTGGACGCCGCCTTCCTGGTGGCTCAGCGGCGCGTGGGCGGCGGCTGGAAGACGGTCGACACCGACCTGGGCCTGCACATGCCCTGGCGGGTCGACTCGGAGGGGCGCTATTCCGCGGAATGGCAGATCCCGAAGGGCACGGCCGGCGAGTACCGTATTGCGGTGAGGGCCAACCACTACCACCTGGCCTCCAGCTCGTTCGCAATCCGCTAGGCATGGCCACCGCCGTCACCGACAACACCGAGGAGCACCGCTTCGAGATCCGGGTCGACGGCGACCTGGCCGGGTTCGCGGTCTACCGCGCCCGCCCCACGCTGATCGCCTTCATCCACACGGAGATCGACGACCGCTTCGAGGGTCAGGGCCTGGGGTCCAAGCTGGTCAGCGCGGCCCTCGACTCCGCGCGCGAGCGTGGCCTGGCCGTGCTCCCGTTCTGCCCGTTCGTGAACGGGTTCATCAAGAAGCATCCGGAGTACCTGGATCTGGTGCCGGAAGACCGAAGGGAGGCCTTCGACCTATGAAGAGAATCTATGAGGGCAAGGACATCGACGTGGGCTTCGACGCCGACGTGTGCCAACACGCCGCCGAATGCGTGAAGGGCCTGCCCTCCGTGTTCGACACGAAGCGCAAGCCTTGGATCCTGCCCGACGGTGCAAGCGCCGATGAGGTGGCCGCGCAGATCGGGCGCTGCCCCTCGGGCGCGCTCACCGTGGAGCGCCGGGCCTGATCACGGGACCTTCTCGGGCCCCTTGTCCCGGTAGGTGTCGATGAACGAGTCGATGGCGGTATAGACCGCCGGGATCTCGGCGGTCTTGCAGACCAGCGCGTGGTCCCAGGCGGTGGCCGCCACCTCGTACGGCATTCCGGTCTGGTTGGGGAACAGCAGCAGGTGGTAGGGGTCCCTGGTGTACAGCGCCTTCAAGCCCGGGATGAGCGGTCCGGTGCCCGCCGTCTTCGGATTCCACTGGATATCGATCCGCCCGTGCTCGAGGCTGTGCACGGTCTGCTCGGGCCGGGGCGCCACCGTATAGGCACCGTCCTCGGCAGGCACGAGGAAATGCGCCCCGGAGGTCGGAGGGTTGGCCTTGTAGGTCACCCGCTCATCCAGCGACTCGGTGTGCCTGGCCCCCTCGTTCGGAGGGCTCAGGAGCTCACACCCGGCGGCGTCCGCCGCGCGCGCGAGCGGGACCCCTGCCCGCGGCGGTGCCGGCGCCTCTGGCGATGCCGTGAGGACCAGGATCACCGCGACCACGGCCGCGCCGCCCAGGATCACCGCCAGCGCTATGCCGACGCGCCGGCCGTAGATCCCGCCCGATTCGTTCACCCTCACAGTGTCCCAAGGGTGCAGGTTCCATTGCACCCCTTGCCCCGCGGAAGGACCCCGGCCTACGATGCCGACGCGCCGCTGGCCTGGGAGGGCTGCTTTGGACGCGGTGCGTTTTTTTCAACGTTCGAGAAGGCAAAATTGGCGACGACCAAACGCGGTAACTACGAATCCGGGTCTGACTACGTGCTCGAGTACGGGGAACTTCGGTTCACCTTCAACGAGCGCGACTTCTCCGAACGCGTGGAACAGGCCGCCATGAAGCTGAAGTTCGTGGGCGGCCCCCTCGGTGATGAGGAGCGCGAGGACCTGGTGAACCTTGCCGTGAACGGCGAGGTCTCCGACGCCATGTCAACCCTGGGCGAGCACGTCCGCGACTGCTGGCGCGAGCTCTCGGGCCCGGCCGACCGCTCGCTGGTGCACTGGCTGCGCCGCCTGGTTTTCCGTGGCGCCTGGCTGGACCAGCGCGTGATGGAGGGCGAGCTCGAGGTCGTGTTCAACGACAGCGACCACACCTTCGGCTACGCGCAGCCCGACCGTGACTTCGAGCTCATCGAGCTCTCCCCCGAGCCCTCATGGGCACGGGTGGCCTACCCCCGCTGAGCTACTTCAGGAGTTCGGCGCGAAGGGTGCCCGACGCCGCGGCGTCGATCGAACCGTCGCCCTTGGGGCTCAGGACGATGCGAGTGGTCGCGTAGCGATGCGTGCGCGGGTCCGAGCAGGCGGCGATCACCGTGACCGACCCTGAGTCCTCGCTGTTGCGGGCGGCGCCCAGGATGCGGCGCGTCATGTCTGGTGAGAAGGCGTCAAGCGAGTCGATGACCACAGCTGCGTGATCGCCGCCCTCGGCCGCCTTGGTCGCAGCCTCGACGGCTGAGCGGGCAGCGTCGGCCTGGCGGTCAGGAGCCTGGTCGAAGGAGCCGCCCTCGATGGTCGCGCCCTCGAGCTCGGAGCTCCACTCGCCAACCTCCTCGGGCCGCACCCCGGCCAGCACCACGGTGAGAGCCAGGTCGGGCTCCTTGGCAAGCTTCTTGGCGATCTCGCGCAACAGAGTGGTCGAGCCGGCGCCGGGCGGGCCCGAGATCACGACGCGCGATCCGCGGCCGAAGGGGGTCGCCTTGAGCGGGGTGGTCATCGAAAACCGCTTGGTGGCAAAGACCGCAGGGGTCTTCGGCTCTGCCGCGGGGGCACTGCGGCCTCCACCGGATCGCTCGGAGCGATCGGGGCGATCGGAGCGCTCCGGGGGCGTGATGGTGTCGGCGTCGGTGCCGTTGATGGTCTCCACGCGCACGAGCGACGGGTAGCGCTCGGAGCGCCGTGGCGGCCTGACCGGGCCGGTCACCTCGTCGCCCGCCTTCAGCTCGCAACGGCGGATCTGCGCGGGTGAGATGTAGATGTCGTCCTTGGACTGCTCGTCGGCATCGGCGCGCAGGAAGCCGCTGCCGTTGCCCAGGATGTCGAGAATGCCCGTGCGGACCTCCTCCTCACCACCGGGGGACTTTGCCGCCCTGCCCGAGCCCTCGCCGGAGTCGGCGTCGGCCTTCGGCGCCTTCTTGGGCGCGCGGCTGCGCGCGGGGCGCTTGGCCGGTGCGTTCTCCTCCTTGGAGCCCGAATCCTCATCAGCCGGGGCATCGCCGACCATGAGGCCGATCAGGTCGTCCTTGCGCAGGCGGCGGAAGCCCTCGAGGCCCAGATCGGCCGCGAGCGCATGCAGGTCCGCGAGCGGGCTCTGCTCCAGTTCGTTTCTTTTAAGGACTGCCATGGGGCGGCGGCGATCATGGCACACGGGCAGGCCGCCACGGGGCGCGACAGCGCTATTCAGCGGCCCGCTGACGCCTGAGAGAGGGGTCCAGGGCAAGGTCGGGCGGCACGCCGGCCTGCCCGCGCAGCGCGGCGCGAACGCGGAGAAAGTCGCTCACCTGGGCCACGTCATGAACACGCAGGATCGCCGCGCCCGCGTCAACTCCCTCGCCCACGGCCGCCAGCGTGCCGCTCAGGCGATCCGCCGGCCGGCGCTGCGTCAGTGCCCCCACGAAGTCCTTGCGCGACACCGCCAGCAGCACCGGGTGGCCCAGCGCCACCACCTGGTCGAGGTGGGAGAGAACGTCGATCGTCTGTGCGGGGGTCTTGGCCAGGTCGGGTCCCGGGTCGAGCACGATCGACCCCTCCCCCACGCCCCGCTCCAGCGCCAGCGCCAGGCGATCGCCGAGCAGCTCGAGCACGTCAGCGGTCACGTCCTCATAGGACGGGAACTCCTTGCGCTTGGGCTCGGCCCGGGTGTGGGTGATCACCAGCCCCGCGCCGGTCTGGGCGCACACGTCGGCCAGCCCTGGGTCCAGCAGCGCGCTGACGTCGTTCACCAGGCTCGCCCCGGCGCCGATCGCCGCCCGCGCCACCTCGGGCTTCCAGGTGTCCACCGACACGGTCACCCCCATGGCCGAGACGCGCTCGATCAGCGGGCACACCCGCTCGATCTCCTCCTGCGCCGCCACGGCGGGCTTGTCGGTCACGCCGGATTCGCCGCCGATGTCGAGGATCGACGCGCCATCGGCCACCAGCCCCTCCGCGCGGGCCACCTGGGCCTCCAGGTCGCCCACCTGGGCCCCGTCGGAGAACGACTCGGGTGAAGCGTTCACCACGCCCATCAGGAGCGGCTGCCCGGGCGGTAGCTCCAGCGCCCGGCCCGCCATGACCAACGAGGAGGTCATCGCGGCGCGGGCAGAAGGCCCTCGGCGAGAGCCACCTGATGCCAGTCGGCCAGCTCGCTCTCCACCCGCGCGGCGTCCCAGCCCAGCTCAGCACCCAGCGCCTGTGCCACGGCGCGCGCGCCCTCCGATCCCTCGGGCGCCAGCGCCCGGGCGTCGAGCAGCCCCAGGCGCGTGCGGCGCAGCATCACGTCGCCGACGCTCAGCGCCTGCTCGTTTCGGGCCGAGAACGGGACCTCGGCCAGCAGGTCCGGTAGCTCGGGCGTGATCCGCCGGGCCAGCGCCGGGTCGGTGGAGGCCACGTCGAGCACGCCATGGGCCGCGTGGCCGTAGCGGTGGGAGAGCATCTCGCGGGACTCCTGATCCACGCCCGGCACGTCGGGCAGCTCGTCGACGTCGACCGGCAGCCCCAGCTGGATCTCATCCGTGCGGCAGGGTGACTCACGCCCGTCGCGGTCCACGATCCGGTCGACCGCGAGCTTGGCCATCCGCCTCCAGGTGGTGAGCTTGCCGCCGGTGATCGTGATCATCCCCGAGCTCGTCTCATACAGCTCGGCCTTGCGCGAGATGTCCACGGACTTCTTGGGGTCGCCGGTCGAGATCAACGGGCGCACCCCCGCGTAGGCGCCCGTAAGGTCGCCGACGCCGACGGATGAGCCGAAGAAGTCGTTGGTGGCGGCCAGCAGGTACTCGATGTCCTCGTCATCCGGCGCCACGTGGATCAGGTCGCCCTCGTAGTCGCGGTCCGTGGTGCCGATCAGCGTCCGGCCGAGCCAGGGCAGCACAAAGATCGCGCGGCCTCCCGGCGCCGGCACGATCGCGCCCGCTGAGCCGATGTCCAGCAGCTCCCGGGACAAGAGGACATGGGTGCCGCGGCTCGGCGCGATCCTGGGAATGTCCTCCTCCTCCTGGAGCTCCCCGGGGCGCAGGCGGTCGGCCCACACTCCGGTCGCATTGACCACGGTGGAGGCGCGCACGTCGAACTCGCCGCCACCGGCCGAGTCGCGGACCCGCACCCCGGTTCCCTTCCCGTTCTCCTCGAGCAGCGACAAAACCTCGCAGCGGTTGGCCAGCACCGTCCCAAAGCGCTCGGCCTCGCCCAGGATCGTCAGGACCAGGCGGGCGTCGTCGGTCTGGCAGTCGTAGAAGAGGTAGGCGTCGACCGGCTTGCGCGCCGCCAGCGCGGGGATCATTGCCACGGCCTCATCGCCGTCGATTGTCCGATGACGATCGGGGCTCCATTCCTCCTGCCCGGCGTCATCCCTGGCCCTCCGGCCGCGGCGGAAGCGCTCCGAGGCCATGACGTCGTACATGTTCAGGCCAACGCCGATCTTGCGGTCCTTGCGGGTGCCCTCGAACGTCGGCACCAGGAGGGGCAGCGGATGCACCAGGTGCGGGGCCAGCGACACCATCAGCGCGCGCTCCAGCAGCGCCTCGCGCACAAGGCCCAGGTCGAAGTTCTGCAGATAGCGCAGACCGCCGTGGATGAGCTTGGAGGAGCGGCTGGAAGTTCCCGAGGCGAAGTCATTGCGCTCGACCAGGGCGACGCTGTAGCCGCGCGAGCTGGCGTCGAGCGCCACACCGGCGCCGGTCACGCCGCCGCCTACCACCACCACGTCGAACTGCTCGGACTCGAGGGCGGCGAGCGCCTGGCCGCGCGCGATCACGGCAGGTAGCTCACGTACTGATCCGCAGGTGAGCGCTCCGGGGCCGGCTTGTCCTGCCGCTGCGCCCCCAGGTGGATCAGGCCCACGAAGTGCTCGTCCTCGCCCATCCCGAGCACGGCCCTGCCCTCGGGAGTGCGCAGGAAGCCCGGCGTGCGCCAGTAGCCCGCCAGTCCGCGCGCGTGCGCGCTGAGCAGGAGGATGTAGGCGGCGCAGGCGGCAGCGGCCACGTCCTCCTCATCCTGCGCGGGCTCACCGGTCTGCATGGCGGTGACGGCGATCATCGTCGGCGCCCGGTCCAGCTTTGTGGCTCCTTCGGGGCCGGCGGCCTCCTTCAGCCCTGCAAGCGCCTGGGGGCCGACCACCCGCATCCGCCAGGGATTGGTCAGGTTGTGGTTGGGCGCCCAGCGGGCAAGCTCCATCAGCTCGTCCAGAGTGGCCCGGTCAACGGGCTCCGGCCCGAACACCTTGTGGGTCCGCCGGGTGCGGATGGCCGTCTCGAGGTCCACCCGACCAGCCTACGTAAAAGCGGAGATCAGGCGCCGGCGCTGCTGGCGGCAGCGGCCGCCGAGCTAGCGGCAGCGGCCGCGCCGCCAAGTGTCGAGCCCTCCGTGCGCGGCGTGACGCTGGCCCCGGTGGTGGGCGGCGGCGTTTCGGTCGTCGCAGGAGGCGGCGTGCCCGGGGCGCTTGTCACCGGGTCCAGCCCGGTGCCGACGGTCTCGCCGTTGTTGGCCACGGCCTGGCTGGCGCTGCTGGCTGCCTGGGCCGCCTCGACCAGGGCGCTCGGCGGCTTGGGCTTGGCCTGCACGCCGCTGAAGCTGAAGGCGGGCGGCACCACATCGGCAAGGCCGGGGCTGGTGCTCGGGTCCTCGAGCGACTTCGGCACGCCGTTCTTGTCGGTCTGCAGGGCTTTGGGCAGATGCGGTCCCTTGGACGGCGAACCGGGGCCGATCTTCGGCACGTCGTTGTTGCCGGAGCCAGGGATCGGCGTGCTGGTCACGCTGTCGGGATTCTTCGGAGTCTTGATCTTGGGCGTCTTGGTCGAGCTGTTGTTGTCCTTGAGCAGCTTCCGCTGGTCCTTGTCGCTGAGTGGCTTGGCCAGCTCCGACAGCGGGAACTCGGCCGAACGGAGGCCCAGGATGGCCTGTGAGGTGACCCAGACGGGCGTCTGATCGCGCCCGCCGCCGTACTCGATGTGACCGTCCTTCTTGTCCTGCTGGTCCTCGAGGTAGTCGATCGGGCTGTTCTTGCCGCCGAAGTCCGAGGGGGTCTCGCTGGCAGCGGCCAGCCCCTGGATGGCGAAGGCGGTGGACTGTGAGTTGGACTGGTCGCCGTCGAACTGGCCGAAGCCGCCGTTGCTGTTCTGGGCGTCCTTGAGGAACTTGATGGCGTCGTCCTCCACCTTGTTGTCCACCTCACCCGAGGCCTCCATGGCCTGCAGCACCGCGCCGGTCACGTCGACGTCGCCCTTGGAGTTCGAGTTCACGGCGAAGCCGCCATCGTCCTCGTTGGCCTGATCGGCCAGCCAGTGCGATGAGGCGGTCAGTCCGCCGCGGTTGCCGGCCGCCTTCTGCGCGAGCATGGCGAAGGCGGTAGGTGCGACCTGGCCGCCGTAGGAGCCGTCGCCGTCGCGCTCGTGCTCGAGGTCCTTGTTGAGGTTCTCGCCACCGAACTTGTCGGCGTCCAGACCGGAGGCCTCGACGATGAGGATCATCCGCGCGATCTCGGCGGCGTCATGAAGACGCTTGGCGTCTTTCTCGATGTAGTCCATGAGGGAGTTGTTGCTGCCGCTGACCATCACCGAGGCGGGGTTGCTGCCAGAGGCCGCGAGCGCGAGTGCAGCCCAGGAGGAGAAGAGCTGGTTGGACTTCTTGTTCTCGTCCTCGCCGAAGCCGCCGTCATTGTTCTGCGCGTCGCGCAGCCAGGTGGTCGCGTCGCTGGTCGGGTCGCCGGTCAGCGTGACCTTCGTGTTGTTGTCGTTCTTCTTGGAGGCCGCCAGCGAGGGTGCCATCAGCGCGACTGCCAGCGCCAACAGCGTCAGCGCGGCGGGCGTGGCCGCAGAGCGCGGCGCCCAGCGCGCGTCAAAGCGCGTGCGGATTCGCTTTAGGGCGCGGAGCAGGGGTTTTCCGATGATGAATGCGAACACGAAGTTTCCGATCACATGAGCCAGGTTGTAGGGAAGCGAGGTCCCGGCTATCGCCAAGTATGACGTTAAAGACTGTTCCGCCGCGAGGGTCCATTGATAGAAATCCATAAGAATCCCGAAGGCTGCGCCGGCCAGGGCGCACGCCAGCGCCAGCACCAGGCGGCTGGGCTCGCGCCCCCGCATCAATCTCGAGAGCACAGCGCCGAAGATCCCCACGGAGCCCCACGCCACCATCTGCCACGGGGTCCATGGGCCCTGTGACAGGAAGAAGTTGGATGCCAGCGCGGTGACGGCCCCCACCGCGAACCCCGGTGGGCCACCCAGCGCGAAGCCGGCGATGAGGACGATGTCGGTTGTGGGCTTGACGTTGGGGAACGCGGCGAAGGCAAGCCGCCCGATCACGGCGAGGGCGGCCAGCGCGGCGACAACCGCCAGGACGTTGGCCGGCGGGCGCGAGCGCTCGTACCAGGCGAACCCCGCCGTCAGGGCGATTCCCAGCACGATCAGCGCGCCCAGCTCCCAGCTCATGTGACTGCCCCCGCGGCGGTGATCCGGCGCTGGATAAGAGCCGCGCCCTGCTCCGGGGTCAGCGCGCCCTCGGCACCGTCCAGGACCCGGGCCACCTCTGTCGCGAAGTACCAGCCTCCGGCGAGGACCGCGGATGGCGAGCCGTCGGCGATCACGGTGCCGGACCCGAGCAGGACCACGCGGTCGGCGAAGTCTGCGGCGAAGGCCGTGTCGTGGGTGGCCACGAGCACCGCGGCGCCCGCGGCGGCCAGCCCGTTCAGGCGCTCGGCCAGCGCCCGCTTGCGCAGCGCGTCCATCCCCCGGGTCGGCTCGTCGAGCAGGACCGCGGTGGGTGATCCCCCGCCCAACACCACCTCTAGCGCCAGCCGCTGGCGCTCCCCACCGGACAGGTCGCGCGGGTTGTCCAGCTCATGCCCGGCCAAGCCGGCGGCGGCCAGCCCGGCTGGCGGCACCTCCTGCCCGGCCTCGTCGTGCACCAGGTAGTCGCCCGGGTTCTGCATCAGCAGCGCGATCCAGCCCTCGGACAGGACCTTGCCGCGGGTCGGCTTGTCCAGGCCCTTGGCGTGGCGCAGCAGCGTGCTCTTGCCCACGCCGTTGCGGCCCATCAGCACCACCCGCTCGCCGGGCTCCAGCACCAGGTCGATCCCGCGCAGCACCGTGGGCCCATCCTGGATCTCGCACCAGACCTTCTTCAGCTCCAGCGCAGGTTTGGCTCGGCTGCGGCTGCGGCTGTGCGCGGGCGGGGCAGCGGGTTGTGCGGGGCCGCCCTGGTCCAACCCGGCGGCCTGCAGCTGGGTCCTGGCCTCCTTCACGGAGGTCGGCAGCGGCGCGAGGCCCGCCAGGGAGAACATCCGGCCCACCGGGGTCACGAAGGACTCGCGCCCGCCGGCGTCGGCCCACGCAAGGAACTCGTGCGGCGTTCCGTCGCAGACCACGCGTCCCGCCTCCAGGGCCACCACGCGGTCGGCGGCCCCCAGGCAGCGCTCCAAGCGGTGCTCGGCAAGGAGCACCGAGGTTCCCCACTCCTCGTTGAGCCGGCGCAGGAGCCAGATCAGCTCGTCGCCCGCCACGGGGTCGAGCTGCGCCGTCGGCTCGTCCAGCAGCAGCAGCCGCGGCCGGCCCACAATGGCTGCGGCCAGGGCGATCCGCTGCAACTCGCCGCCGGACAGCGAGTCAGTTCGGCGATCCAGCAGAGGGGCCACGCCGAGCGCGAGGGAGGCCTCCTCGACGGCCCGCGCCACCGCAGCCGGGCTCTGGCCCGCCTGTTCCAAGCCCAGCGATATCTCCGCGCGCACGCCGCCCATGACCACCTGTGATTCGGGGTCCTGGAACAGGGATCCGCATACCGCCGAAAGCTCGCTCGGGCCGTTGTCGCGCACATCCAGCCCGCCCACGTTCAGCTCGCCGGAGGCCACCCCGCCGTGGAAGTGGGGCACCAGGCCGGCGGCTGCGCGCAGAAGTGTCGACTTCCCGGAGCCGGACTCCCCGGCCAGCAGGGTGAACGTGCCGGGCTCGATGGCCAGCGACAGGTCCGCGAGGGCCGGCACCGGTCGCCCCGGATAGGTGTAGCCGAAGCCCTGGGCCTGCAGCACCGGGTCAGGCACGCGCCACCCCCAGGCTGCCCGAGCGCCCCGCGAACGGCAGCAGCGCCACCGCGGGGATCGCCGCCGCGAGCATGATCTCCGGAAGACCCATGGCCATCTGGAAGCGCGGATAGGCCACCACCGATCCGGCGCCCATGAACAGGGTCAGCACGGCGAGCGCCACGATGCCCGCCGTCGCGCACGCCACCGCCATGTCCTGGCGCGACCACGGGCGCCGGGCCTCGGATAGGTGGGTGGCCCTGGCATACCCGCGGACCTCGAGTGCGGCAGCGGCGTCGAGGGCACGATCCAGCGCGCCGGTCAGCGCTGCCTTGGCCACCGCGGCGCGGCCTGGCGGGTCGGGCCGGCAGCGCGCCGCATCGGAGCGCCGGCGGGCGTCGCGGGCCAGCACCGGCACCAGCCGTGTGGCCAGCGTGGCGGTCAGCGCGGAGCGGTGCGAGACCCTGCGCAGCGCCCGGAGCATTTCGTCGGGGTCTATACACGCGGAGTAAAGGGCGAAGGCCATGATCAGGACGATCACCCGGAAGCCGCCGAGGATCCCGTAGGCCAGCGCCTCCAGCGTCACGTCGAAGTGGTGGCCCAGGATCACCCAGCCCCGGACCAGCAAGGTGTCGCCCTCCTGGCTGACCAGCGGGTTCACCACCATCACGAGGATTGCCAGCGGCATGGCCAGCCGGGCGGCGGCCGCCATCTCCGAGCGCACGCCGGCCGCGGCGCCCGCCAGCAGGATGGCCGCCAGCGTGCCGGCCAGCAGCAGCGGGTTGTCGAAGAGCATGGGGATCAGGGCCAGCGCCGCGCAGAACGCCGCGGCCACGCCGGCCCGGGCGGTGTGCAGGGCCGAGGCCCGCGGCCGGTAGCTGGGGATCAGGCGCACCGGGTCACCCGCCGGCGTCCGGCTCCACGGGCAGCGCCACAGTCTTCCCGGGGGTGATGGCGACGGCAAACCGGTCCTGCAGGATCTTCGGGTCCAGGGAGCGGGCAGCAGCCAGCACCCCTGTGTCATCCAGCCCGGTGATGAACCAGGTGGGTGCATCGCCGGGCTGGGCGGTCGCGGCCACCAGGCCGCTGAGGCTCTCGGCGCGGTCGACGACCTTTCCCGTCTGGTCCAGGAGCTCCATCGCCCCACCGTTCTCGACGAAGCGGGCGAACACGCCGCTGGTCTGCGGGGTGTCTGCCAGCGGCTGGGCCGCGCGCAGGTCCACCAGATCCGGGTAGGCGCCGACGATGACCCTCAGCGTGGCGTCGCCGGCGGGCGCATCGAGCGGGGCGCCGGTCGCGATCACGCCCTCCTTGGTCAGCGCCTCCTTCACGGTCTTGCACGCCTCGCCCTCGGGATCGACGCACGCCACCTTGGTCGGGTACTTCTTCCCCTCGGCGCCGTGCACGAAGGGCTCGGGGTAGGCCCCGACGATGGCGAAGATGTCCATGGCGCCCTGCCAGTCCCGGTAGTCCCACTGGACCACGTCGCCGGGATAGAGGCGTGTGTCGGCGGCACTCGATCCGCCTTGCTGGCCGTTCACGTAGAAGAACCAGTCGACCCCGCCGCCCGAGCCGCCGCCCTCGAGCCCGTCGAGGGACTGGAGGAAGCGCCCGCCGTAGGTCGTCTTGACCTCCGGGTTCTCCGAGCGCAAGAAGCGCATCACCGTGTCCCCCGGCCTCACGTCCTCGGCCGTGGCAGAGTCCAGCAGCTGCTGTCCGAAGTCGCGGGTCACGCGCAACTCGGCACCGCCGCCCTCCTGCGCCACGCCAGGGCCGAGGCCACATGCCTGCATGAAGCAGGCGGCGAGGAGCAGAAGGGCGGTCGAGTACCGGGTCATCACTTGCTGCGTGCTACTCCGGGCACTTCTTCCCGCCGCGCTCGCAGACGATCTTCGGTGCCGTCGGGATGTCCTCCAGACCGCGTGAGCCGCGCAACCTCGCGAAGCCCCTCGAGGTCTCGATCTTTCCGGTCGACACGCCGTTGGCGTCGGTCGGTCCGAACGTTCCACCGGCGATCGTCACGCCCTCCGCGGGGGTCTTCACGCCCGCGAAGTCGTAGGCGTCTACGTGCACCTGGAAGGTCTCGCCCGTCTTCACCTTGCTCGGTGCCTTCAGCACCAGCTCATCGCCGGTGTTGGCACCGGTCGTGAAGTTGGCGAAGTACCACAGCACGCTGTCGTTCTTGGCCAGGTTGAACAGCTCGGCACCGACGTCCGGAGCCTTGTGGTTCACCTTGTACAGCCACGCCTTCGAGGCCGAGAACGAGCCGAAGTCGCCGATCTCGCAGGCGATCAGGCCGAAGCCGAACGTGTCGCTCACGAGGAACGGATCGAGGTTCGAGTTCTCCGTCGCCGCATCGGCCACGATGCCGAGAGCCGTCGGGCCCTGCACCGTGTGCTTGTTCGTGGTGATCGGGCCGCACTTCGAGCTCGACTTCACCGTCACCGTGTCCGTCTTGTACTTGGTGCCGGGGTCGAGAATGGCCTTCTGCCCCCCCTCCACCCGCAGCTCGGCACGTACTGCCTTAGCTGCGGCCACACTCGCCGGCACGACTGTGCAGGCGATCGTCAACAGGGCCACCAGGGCCCGATTCCGTGAGTTCATCTTTAGAGAGCCTCCCCTTCCGCGAGGGATATTGGCTTTCGGCCGGAGCTTGGTCTCCTGGCTCCCGGTTTCCGCCTGACCGCGCCTTCCCGGGAGACGGTGTCTCTCAGTGGCTTTTTGCGACAGGCCTAGCCGGTTACAGTGGCGGGACCGCGCCGGTTTCTCACCGGACTTCCCATGCCACCGACCGCTTACGTGGACGAGGTTACTAGCGACAACCGGTACACGTGGGGCTCACGACGTGGATACTTCCGTGATGCGCGGAAGGTTGCCAGGGGTTGCCGCGGCAACCATGCTCGCCCTTTTGGCCGTCGGGGGACCGCTTGCGCCGCCCGCCTCGGCGGTCGACTTCGGCGTCAACGCGCTCGACTACTTCTCAGGGCCCGCCACCACCTACGAGGCCCAGCGCATGCGCCAGGGTGGCGCGACGATGATGCGGGTCCAGCTGGGCTGGGGCCGCCTCAAGCCGTATGCGACGACCCCGTTCCAGTGGGGCATCTATGACCAGATCGTGGCCGGCGCCGCGTCCGGCGGCGTCGAGATCCTGGGACTCCTCCTGGGCACGCCCGACTGGGTTGCGCACCATGTGCGTGGATGGCCGAGCGGCCCGACCGGGCTCAACGCATACACCACCTACGTGCAGGCGGTGTCCGCTCGGTACGGACCAAAGGGCACCTTCTGGGGGCTACACCCCGATCTGCCCTACAGGCCGATCAGAACGTGGGAGGTCTGGAGCGAGGAGAACCGCACAGACATGTCGCCGGCCATCCCCAACCGGCCCACCGCCTACGCGCACCTGCTCGATCTCACCCGGGCGGCGCTCAATACAACGGACCCGAGCGCCAAGATCGTGATCGGTGGCATGACCGAGCGCCGTGACTCCAACGCCGAGCGCGCAAGCGGCTTCCTGCGCAAGCTCTTCCGCGCCAAGGGGGTCCGCAACGACTTCGACATCGTCGGCCTCCATCCGTACGGGAGGAAGCCCACGGACCCGGTGAACGTCACCACGCGTATCCACAAGATCATGGTGAAGAAGAAGATGGACGACCGCCCGATCTGGATCACCGAGGTCGGCTGGAGCAGCAATGCCCTGGACCGAAACCATCCCCTCGTCGTAACTGAGAAGCAGCAGGCCAAGCGGCTGACCCAGTCGTTCACCCTGCTGAGGGACGCCGCCCCGGCGCTCAACCTGGAAGAGATCCTCTGGTACTCGTTCCAGGACATCCGCCTGCCGCTGGATCCCGGCACCTGGGACCAGCACTCCGGCCTCTTCGACGCACTCGGTCGGGAGAAGCCCGCCTGGGAGGCCTTCACCAAGATCACCGGCGGCGACTCCGGCGGACACCTGTAGCCGGTCCCCGGCTCAGGCTCGCGATTCCCTACAATCGTCCGCGTTCCTGCCGCCATCGTCTAGGGGACTAGGACGCCGCCCTCTCACGGCGGAAACCGGGGTTCGAATCCCCGTGGCGGTACTCGTGTCGCGATCGTCAGGCGGGGCGCGGTGTTCATGGATCGGTCCTCCACTGAGGCACCCTGGGATAGGCTGGCGATGGTGACTCGGCTGGTTGACCGCTCGAACTGGGTGAGGATTGCGGCGCTCTGCGCCACGCTGGCGCTGCCGGCCGGCGCGCAGGCCGCCGATTTCACGGTCAACACCACTGCCGACACCGCGGGGAGCTGCCCGACACCGACGACCTGCACGCTGCGCCAAGCGGTGAACGACGCCAACGTCGCCGGAACCGACGACACGATCGACTTCAACCTTCCTCCCGGGTCGGTGATCTCGCTCGTCAACGGGCCGATCGACATCAACTCGGCCTCGAGTACCGAGAAGACCGACATCTCTGGACCCGGCGCCGGCGCGCTAACGATCCGGCGCGATCCGGGCGCGCCTCCCGCCAAGGTCCTGATCCTTAGCGAGGGAGATGCAAACGTGAGCGGGGTCACGATCCGAGGTGGACTGGGCACAGCTCCGTTCGATGCCGTAGGGATCGTGATCGCGAGCACCACGGCGTCGCTGACCCTCGACGGCACGCTCGTTACCGACAACAAGAACGACCTGACTGGCGTCGGTCCCGGGTCCGGCGGAGCGAGCGCGATTCTGAACATCGGCGAGTTGCTCCTGTTGAATTCGGCGGTGACGGGGAACGTTGTCGACAACGCAGGCGCCGGCGCCAGTGCGACGATCGTGTCAGCCGGCGCGCTGCTGACGGCGAATTCGACGATCAGCGGCAACAGCATCGACGGCACGAGCCCGAATGACGCGGGAGCGATCCTCAACGTCGCTGGTCTTTGGGCGTCCGTCAATTCGACGATCACCGCCAACGTCTCAACTGGGGTAGGCGGAGTCTCCAATCTCGCCTCCGCGGGGGCTGCGAACACGATCCTCGCCGGCAACACCGGCGGGGCGCCCGACTGCACAGGCGCACCGATCCAGTCCCAGGGCTACAACCTGATCGGCAACGACACCGGTTGCACCTTCGCCAACTCAGCGGGCGACCAGGTCGGCACCGCGGGTGGCGTGATCGATCCCAAGCTGGGCCCGCTCGCCGAGAACGGCGGGGGTACGCCCACGCATATCCTGTTGGCGCGGAGCCCGGCGTTGGAGGCCGGAAGTCCCCTGCCAACGGCGGACATCAACCCGCCGCCGGCGCCACCGACCCCCGTTCCGTGCCGCACCACCGACCAGCGGGGGATCCTGCGACCGCAGTCCTCGGTCTGCGACATCGGTGCCGTGGAGATGTCAGCCGTTGTCCCACCCCCGGCCGAGCCACCCGAGACCGTAATCAAGAGGAAGCCGACCCGGAAGCGGCCCCGGCGCTCGATCGTCCGCTTCCGCTCGTCGAAGCCGGGCTCGACCTTCACGTGCACGCTCGACGGCGACGACCCGTTCCCCTGCACCAACCCGCAGAACTACAGGGGGCTGAAACGGGGTCATCACGACTTCACGGTCGCCGCTACAGACGCGGCTGGCAGCACTGACCCGACCCCGGCCGGCACCCGCTTCTTCATCCGTGGGCAGATGCTTGGCTCGCGCAGGGGGCGCTAGGAGGGCGGGGTTCTGTCGTTCAGAGGTTCGTGGGGCACGGCCTGGGGCACAGCGAACGTCTTACTCCGACAGGCCCACGGCTTCGAGTGCTTGCTGCTGATCGCCGAAGTAGTCAATTCGAACGAGCTGGCCCTTCTCGAAGGTGCAGGCCACCCCATTGAGGCGGTCCACCTCAACGCCGCTGCCGCTCCCTTTGGCGACCATGCGAAACAGAGCTACCGCCTTGTCGGCCCCCGCGGCTCGGACCTCTAGGTCCTGACCGGTCCAGGTCTCCCAGCTTTCACCCACTGGGAGATCCACTTGAAGAAGCCCGTGAGCCCACGGTAGATATCTGCATCGGGAATGTCGTGATCGTGGATCTCAGCTTCCGGACTGAGGTCAGCCAGCGCGGCTTCCCAGTCCTCGCGGCCTAGGGCGGCAAGAGCTCGCTGAATGATTTCCACGTTCTCCTGACTCATCGTCCGCGCAGTATCGCGCCACGGAGAGCGGCGTGGGGGGTGGGAGCCCGCGGGAGACCGGCGGGACACCGGCGGGACACCGTTCCCGGAACCCAGGCGGTCGTGAGCGGTCGTAAGCGGTCGATGAATCCGACCGGCCAGCGAAATCAGGCTCTACAGAGCCTCGCCCAAATCGTTTCGAATCCCCGTGGCGGTACT
>JAXDIE010000132.1:0-10586 GCA_034664165.1 Thermoleophilaceae bacterium
CGCGCGGAAGACCCCGTGCGGATGGCCGCCGCCATGAAGCTGGCGGTGCAGGCCGGGCGCTCGGCCTTCGAGGCCGGCCGGATCCCGAGGCGCCTCTACGCCGAGGCCTCGACGCCGGTGGAAGGGAGGCCCGAGCTCTAGCCCAGTTACTGCTCGTACAGCTGCTGCACGCGGGTCCTGTCTCCGTTGGGGAAGAACGAATCGGCCTCGGGGGAGCACTCCCTCCCGCGACGCACGCGGCTACGTGCCGGTCTCCCGTGCTCACGCTCCCGCGTCGCTCACGGGCGCGTGCCCCTCGGCCTCATCGCTCGCCCCAAACGTCGCCACCCGCGCGATCAGCCAGGCCGATGGACCATCTCCGTGACGGGAGAGGCCTCCAAACCCACAGTTGTGGATCGCGAGGCGCGCAGGATGATGCGCTTTTCAGCTCCAGGGAGGAAGCGTCCTGACTAATGGGTGCATAGCAACCACAGGGCAGGACGGTGGCTCCCACCGGCTTCGCTTTGTGCCCTGATTGCTGCCGTTGCTACGGAACCGCCCCCACGGAAGCAATGAAGGGGAACACGAATTGTTCCCCCAGGAAAACTCCTGCAATTAGTCCTGAGGGCTGTGCGAGGACCCTGCGCCCGGCCCCCTACGAGAGCAGCAGCTCGAGCAGGGCCTTCTGGGCGTGCAGGCGGTTCTCCGCTTGATCCCACACGGCCGAGCGCTCCCCGTAGAGCACCTCGGCAGTGATCTCCTCGCCGGGGTGCGCCGGGAGGCAGTGCAGGGCAACCGCCGCGGGGTCCGCAACGGCCAGGAGCTCGTCGTTCAGCTGGTAGGGGTCGAGCAGCGAGCGCTTGGCATCGGCTCCGTCACCATCGCCCATGCTCACCCAGACGTCCGTGTAGAGCGCGTGGGCACCCGCGGCGGCCTCGGCCGGGTCGGCGGTCACGGCGGCGGAGCCCGATCCGTGGGCGGCTGCGTTGGCCCGCTCGACAACCGCCGGGTCGACCTGCAGGCCGTCGGGAGCGGCCACCACCACCTCGACCCCCGCCCGCGCGCCGACGAGCATGAGTGACGCGGCCACGTTGTTGCCGTCGCCGACGTACGCGAGCTTCAGCCCGTCGGTCGCGCCGAAGCGCTCACGCAGAGTCTGGAGATCGGCCAGCGCCTGGCAGGGGTGATGCTCGGCGGTGAGCATGTTGATCACGGGCACGCCGGCGTGCTCCGCGAGCTCGGCCAGCGTGGCGTGGGGCCCGGTGCGCAGCCCGATTGCCTGCACGAAGCGCGAGAGGACCGTCGCCGTGTCCCGCACGGGCTCGCCCCGCGAGAGCTGGAGCTCATCGCTGCGCAGCACCACCGGCGTGCCGCCCAGCTCGGCCACCCCGACTTCGAAGGAGACCCGCGTGCGGGTGGAGGGCTTCTCGAATATCAGCGCGACGCTGCGGCCGGCGAGTGCGTCGGAGGCCAGCCGGTCGGCCTTCAGTTCCGCGGCGCGCGCCAGGAGATCCTGGAGCTCGGCGGGGCTCAGCTCTTCGCCTGTAAGAAAATGCCGCGTCACCTTGTGATCGTATCTGTGCATGCTCCGCATCCTCAGCTGGAATCTTTTCCATGGGCGGGACCGCCCACCCGACGACGAGGGCTACGCACGGGTCAACCGCTCGCTTCTGGCCGAGTTCACGACGGTGCTGGCGCGGGATCCATGGGACATCGCTCTGCTCCAGGAGGTCCCACCCCGCTGGCTGAGGCCACTGGCACAGGGGGTGGGGGCCTCCGGCGTCAGTGCCCTGACCTCGCGGAATCTCGGGGCAGGCCTCAGAGGCCTCCTGGCCGACTGGCGGCCCGACCTGCTCGGCGCGGCCGAGGGCGGGTCCAACCAGCTGCTGGTTCGCCCACCCCTCCAGATATCGGGCGTGCGCCGCCAGACCCTGCGCCTGCTTCCCGAGCGCCGGCGCCTGCTGTTCGCCGAGGTCGCCCGGCCCGGCACGGGGGCCATAGCCGTGGCCAATCTCCACGCCAGCTTCCACACACCCCGCGCCGCCACGCGCGATGTCGAACGTGCGGCGGCCGCGAGCTCCGGGTGGGCGCATGGGCTTCCGCTGGTCTTCGGTGGCGATCTGAACCTCAGGCCGCGAACCAGCTCGCCCGTCTTCCAGGACATCGAGGCGCGGCTCGGGGTTGCGGGCGCCAGCGGGCCGGGGGCGATCGACCACCTGCTCACGCGTGGGCTCGAGCCGGAGGGAGGCGTTCTCGTGCTCCCTGCGTCGTGGCGCGAGGTGCCCGGCGAGCACGGCCTCCTCGTGCGCCTGTCGGACCACGCTCCGGTGGTCCGCGAATTCTCAGGTTCCCCGCTCTCTCCCAGCGGGTAGGGTGGAAGCGCATCGTCGGCCAACAGGAGGATCAGATGCCCCAGCCCAGGCGAACCTCTACCGCCGGGACGCGTAAGACGTCCGGCGCCGGAGCCGCGAAGAAGAAAACAGCTGCAAAGAAGCCCGCCGCCAGGAAGGCTGCGCCGAAGAAGGCCGCCGCAAAGCCGGCCGCACGGAAGGCGGCGCCCGCTGCACGGAAGGCCGCACCCAAGAAGGCTGCGCCGAAGAGGGCAACCGCGAAGAGGGCCGCGCCGAAGAAGGCGGCCTCCTCGAACCCGACAGATGTCGCGGCCAAGGCGGTCCAGGAGTTCAGGGACGCTCTGCAGCGCGGCACGGACGGCCGGCTCAACTTCGCGATCCTCACCCGGGAGCGCATGGAAGAGGTGCTGTCCGACGCGGTCGAGCGCGGCCGCGTGACGGCCGACGACGCGCAGGACATGGTCCAGAGCCTGCTCGATCGCGCCCGCCAGGAGACGACCGACGTGGTCAAGGATCTCGAGCAGCTGCTCGAGCGGGGCCGCAGCGAGTTGGACACACGCCGCAAGCGCGGCGAGAAGGCGGCGGCCAAGGCCCGCAAGCAGGTTGAGGAGGCCACGAGCAAGGCCAGGACGCGTGCCGTGCGGGGCGCCGATCCAGCGCTTGCAAGGGTGGACCGTGTCCGCCGGGCAGTAGGCGCCGGGCCGAGCTTCCCGATTCTCGGGTTCGACGAGCTCACCGCCGGGCAGGTCGTGGCGCGGCTCTCCGAGCTGGCACCTGCGCAACTGCGCAAGGTCCGCGACTACGAGAAGCGCAATGCAAACCGCAAGTCCGTGCTGAACGCGATCGGCTCGAAGCTCGGCTGAGCTTCAAAACAGGATGACCGAGAACACCGCCGCGGCGCCGGCACGGCCGGCGCGCGGCGCTGACGTCGACCTGCGTGTCGACTCGATGGCGCATGGAGGCGCCGGTGTCGGCCGCCTGGACGGCTACGTCGTGTTCGTGCGCGGGGCGGTCCCCGGTGACCTGGTGCGCGCGACCATCGACAAGCGCAAGCGGGCCTACGCGGAGGCCCGGCTGGTTGAGGTGCTCGAGCCCGGGCCCGATCGGATCGAGCCGCGCTCCCCTCACCCAGGCGCGCCCTGGCAGGTCCTGCCCTACGAGCGCCAGCTGGCCATCAAGGAGGAGCAGGTCCGCGACGCCCTGAAGCGGATGGGCAGGTTCGAGGACCCGGACGTCGCTCCGATCGTCGGCGCCGTCGACCAGTGGCGCTACCGCAACAAGATGGAGTACTCGTTCGGTGCCGACGAGGACGGCCAGCTCCTGCTGGGCTTCCACCGGGCGGGCCGATGGAACGACATCGATGAGGTCGAAACAGACATTCTTGCCCCGGAGGTCGTCGACGAGATCCGGCTGGCCGCCAAGGAGTGGTGCCTGACCGAGGGCCTTTCCGCCTGGGATCGCGTGGACCACTCCGGGTTCCTCCGCAACCTGGTGGTACGCCACGGCCGCCGCAGCGGCCAGATCCAGGCGCGGCTGATCACGGGGGATGGGGAGTTCCGCTCGCAGGAGTTCGCCTCGGCCCTGGGGGCCGACGCCGTCCTGTGGACCCGGACGCCCGCCCTGTCGGAAACCAGTCGCGACGGCGTCACAAAGGTCCTCTCGGGCGGCGTGGACATCGACGAGGAGCTCGAGGTCGGAGGCAGGAGGCTGCGCTTCAAGATCTCCCCCGAGGCCTTCTTCCAGACCAATACCGAGATGGCCGAGCGCCTCTACGGGCTGGCCGCCGACGCCGCCGGGCTGACCGGCGCCGAGAAGGTGTTCGACCTCTACTGCGGGATCGGCACCATCGGGATCAGCCTGGCCTCCCGGGCGCGGGAGGTGTGGGGCATCGAGTCAGTCGAGCACGCCATCGCCGACGCCATCCGCAACGCCGAGCTGAACGGAGTCGGCAACGCCAAGTTCTTCGCCGGCGACGTGCGGACCGCGCTGGGCCCCCTGGTCGAGAAGGCCGGCAAGCCCGACGTGGTGATCGTCGATCCGCCGCGACCCGGCCTTTCCCCGAAGATCGTCAGGAGGGTGCTGGAGGCCGAGCCCCAGCGGATCGTCTACGTGTCGTGCAACCCGACCACTTTCGCGCCCAATGCGCGGCAGATCGTCGACGCCGGCTACAGCCTGGGCCGGGTCACCCCAGTCGACATGTTCCCCCAGACCCCGCACATCGAGTGCGTGGCGGTGCTGGAACGAAACGGGGCGGGCCGCTAGGACCCGCCCCGGCAAGGCGCACTAGGCCGTCGGCTAGGCGACGGCGTCGAAGCGCTCGGCCACCTTGCCCCAGTTGACGGTGTTCCAGAAGGCATCCAGATAGTCCGGGCGCTTGTTCTGATACTTCAGGTAGTAGGCGTGCTCCCAGACGTCGACGCCCAGAAGCGGCGTCTTGCCATCGGAGATCGGGTTGTCCTGATTGGCCGTCGAGGTGACCGCCAGACCCGAGCCGTCATGGACGAGCCATGCCCAGCCGGAGCCGAACTGGCCGATGCCCGCGTCCTTCAGCTTGCCCTTGAAGTCATCGAACGAGCCGAAGGCCGCGTCGATGGCCTCACCCAGGGCGCCGTCGGGCGCGCCGCCGCCATCCGGTGACATCGACTCCCAGAACATGCTGTGGTTCAGGTGGCCGCCGCCGTTGTTGCGCACCGGGCCGCGCTTGTCATCGGGCACGGACGAGAGATCTGCGATCACGTCCTCGATCGGCTTGTCGGCCAGGTCGGTGCCCTCGAGTGCGGCATTGACCTTGTCCACATACGCCTGGTGATGCTTGTCGTGGTGGATGCGCATCGTCTCCTCATCGATGTGAGGCTCGAGCGCGTTGTAGTCGTAGGGGAGAGGCGGAACCTCGTATGACATGAAATGGCTCCTTGGAGTCTTGTGTTCGGTGGGACCTTGAAGCTAACACGCTTCACACGACCTACACCTCCTTCTTCACACCGGGGCTACTGTTGTCCGTGTGAGGGGTGACGAAGGACTACGCCGCCGGGAGTTCCTGGAGCGGACCGCTTATGCGGCCGGGCTCGCAGGAGTGGGCTCCCTCGCGCCCAACACTGTGCTCCAGGCGGCCGCGCGTGAGTCCTCCAAGCGCTCGCAGATGCCGAGCCCGCGCAACGTGCCGATCGACCACTTCGTGATCCTGATGATGGAGAACCGGTCCTTCGACCACTACTTCGGCTGGGCCGGCGATGTGGCCGACGCGGTACAGCATCAGACGTTCGAGACCCCCGAGGGCAAGAAGGTCGACACCTACTCCGCCACCGACTCGCTGCACCGTCCCTGGCAGGGCTGCGGCCACCCCGACCCGGGACACGGATGGGACTCGGGCCGGAGGCAGATGCTGGGTGGCTTCCTCGCGGAGAAGTCGGGCAACGACGAGTTCGCGCTCAGCTATTACGAGGAAGGCGAGCTCGGCTTCATTCACGGGGCCGCCCGCGAGTACACGCTTTTCGACCGCTACTTCTGCTCGCTGATGGCCTCCACCTGGCCCAACCGCTACTACAAGTGGTCGGCCCAGTCCGGCGGGCGAAAGACCAACGCGCCACCCGTCGACGGTCAGGGCGTCGGCAACCAGTGGGAGACGATCTTCGACCGGGGGCTCAAGAAGGGCCTCACGGTGGGCTACTACTTCAACGACCTCCCATTCGCGGCCGTGTGGGGCGTGCGGGGAGTGCCGTGGATCCGCCCGATGGCGCAGTACTACGTCGACGCCGCCCAGGGAACGCTCCCGAACATCGCGATCGTCGACCCGCCGTTCGTCGACGGCGGCGGAGGCCAGGGCCTGTCTGCAGACGAGCACCCCCTCGGCGACGTCCGCCTGGGGCAGGCGTTCATGGCAGATGTCGCCAACGCTTTCGTCGAGTCACCCAACTACCGGCGCGGGGCCATGTTCCTGATCTACGACGAATGGGGCGGGTTCTTCGATCACGTGACGCCGCCCTCGGTACCGGATGACCGCGGCACCAAGGACCTGAACACCGACTTTGGCCAGATGGGCTTCCGGATCCCGGCGGTGGCCATATCCCCCTGGACTCGAAACCGGAGGGACGAGCGCTCCTCACGGGTCGATCACGGGCTGTACGGGCACGAGTCGGTCCTCAAGTTCATCGAGTACCGCTTCGGGCTAGGCAACCTCTGCAAGCGTGACGCGCGCGCAAACAACATCGGCCGTGCGTTCAACTGGCGGGCCAAGCCCGATCTAAGCCCTCCCGACCTGCCCCATCCGAAGTCCGTGGCCGGCGGCCTGTGCAACCGCGGCGGGCATGCGTACAAGCGGCCCATGGTCGACGACCCGGGTGCGGCCCACGAGAACGACCTGGCCGGGCTGGGAGAGCTGGCCGAGCAGGTGGGCATGCCTGTTCACAGCGCCACTTACTCCTCCACCTTCCGCCTCCCGGACAGCGTCCGCAAGGCGTTCGAGGCAGGCGGCGGCTAGGCCCTAGTAGGGAGGCAGCTCGGCGTACCAGTCGCCGAGCTTCCGGAAAGCCGACCAGAACTCGCGCTTCTGGTCCTCGTCATCGAGTGATGCGTCGATGTCGGGCACGTAGAGGGCCTCGCACGAGGGCGTCAGGCGCTGGACCTCGCCGATCAGCGGCTCCAGCCGGTTGGCCATCGGCACTCCGATGTCGTTCAGCTCGGCAAGGGCCTCCGGGCCCATCACCACGACGATTCGCGGCATGACCACCGCGAGCTCCTCGAGCACCCGCGCGCGGCACTCAGGCGCCGACATCTCGGTGTCCGCCACCGGGCACTTGACAAACACCGTGCCGTACACGGCAAGCGGGTCGATGGTAAGACGCTTGAAGCTCTTCATCAGCGCGGCGCCGGCGCGGCCGTAGAAGGCCACGCCCTCCTCGATCTCCGATACGGCGGGCGCGAACTTGACCAGGAAGATGTCGGCCTGCGGGTGGCCGGAGCCCAGCACGGGCATGAGGTTGCCGCGCGGGCAGTGGTCGCAGCCCTGGATGTCCCGGGTCAGCTGGTTGAGCTCGCGGATCGCGCGCTCGAGGTACTTCTCCCGGATCTCGTCATCGGTGGTCGGCATGCCTGCCCCTAGTTTGGACACGCCGCCCGGGCTTCCTGCGGATGCAGCGGGACTTGCCTTCTGCAAGCCCCGCTGCGCCACGGATAACCGATGAACTCCGGCGCCCTTAGAAGGGGAAGTCCGGAATGTCGACGTTCGGGACGTCCTCGCAGCTGGTGATCTTCTCGCCACCGGCGCACTTGTCGTCGCCGCTCTTGCCCTGGAGGGTGTCCTTGCCGACGTCGCCCTTCATCTCATCGTTGTCGGCTCCGCCGATGATGATGTCGTTGCCCTTGCTGCCGGTCATGATGTCGTCGTCTTTGCCGCCGCAGATGATGTCGTCGCCGCCGCCGCCGTCGATTACGTCAGGGCCACCGCCGCCGGAGATCAGGTCGTTCTTGCCGGATCCGCGGATGAACTCCTGGGCGTCGTTGACCTCGCCCTGGAAAACCTCGCCCGGGTTCTTGCCCAGATCCTTGACGGTGAACTCGCCACAGGTGGGGTACTTGATGCCGCCGGCCTTGCCGACCGGGGCAAGCACGGCGACGGCCGCGAACACGGCGAGCAGCACGACGACTCCCGCGGCGCGGGCGATCGGGCTGATGGTGGGGGTCACTGCAGGCATTGGTAAGTCCTTCCTTCGCTCAAGTTGGTCGGGGAAGTCTAGACCCTCGATTCAGGACGCACGCCGGGCCCGGCCCGGCGACTTTGTCTGGATGAACTTCAGGGCCTGCACATAGAGCAGGCTTTGCTTGCGCCTCACGATGTCCGCCTCGCGGAGCGACTCCAGGAACTCCGCCGGCCCGTCGAAGTCGCGCATGCGTATACGAACCGATCCCAGGCCCTGGGGGACGTGGCTGTCAGACCCTGCTCCGGCGACCAGCCGGTACTTGGCCGCGAAGCGCGCCGCCTCGTCGTTGAAGGAGGCGATGGCCACACGCGCGTTGAACACCTCGATGGCATCGATGTCCTCGACCACCCCCAGGAGATGCTCGTAGTCGGGCACGGAGTGCATCCGGTCGAATGGGTGGGGCACGTAGACCAGCCCGCCCTGGCGCCGGATCTCGGCGATCGTCTCCGCCAGGGTCATGCCCCGCTCGATCTTCTCCTCGATGAAGAGGCCGATGACTTCACCCTGGTTGGCGGTCTTGACCTCCTCGGAGACGATGATCTTCACGCCGTACTCCTCGGAGAGCTCGCGGGCGGCATGCGCCCCGGATACCTCGTTGTGGTCGGTCACCGCGATGGCGCCGAGGCCCACATCGCGGGCGGTCTCGAGCAACGTGGCCACCGGCGTGGCGCAGTCGTGGGAATGATCGGTGTGCATGTGCAGGTCGACGTCGATCAAGTCACGCGAGCCGAGCCGCTTTCTGATGGCGGTGTCGCCAGGGCCCTTGCGGCGGGCAGCCGCCCCCGCGTACAGCGCGTCGAATCGCTCCCCGACCTTGTCCCATCCCAGCTCGCCGCTCACCGCGGCGATCCGGCCCTGGAGATTCGCTCTCAGCTGTTCGTCCTCGATCAGGCGGGCAAGCTGGGCGGCAAGGGTCTCGGCGTCCTTGGGCATGAACAGCAGGCCCAGCTCGCCCTCGCGCAGGATCTCCTCGTACTCCGGGAGCCGCGAGGCCACCGGAACGGCGCCGGCGGCGAGGATCTCCATCAGCAGCTGGGGTGAGGGAGAGGTGCCGATCGACGCCGCCACCGCGATGTGCGCGCGCGCCAGCTGTCCACCCGGAGTGCCGTCTCGGCCGCCGGCGAAATGCACGCGGTCGCGTATCGCGCGCGCCAGCGGCGTGGCCGGCTGGATGGCCGCGCCGGGGGACCAGACGGTGGCGCGCCACGGCAGCGTGGCCGGAAGCTTCCGCAGGGCCCGCAGGAACACGCGCAGGGCGGGCCGCTCCTCTTCGACCAGGTAGACGATGTCGATGATCCCGTCCTCGGAGCGAGCCGGCTCTTCGGGCTCGTCGGCTCCGGAGCCCACGACCACGTATGACCCCGGGAAGAAGCGCCCGAGCAGGTCGGCGGCCGCCTCCGACGTGGCGGTACGGACGTCCAGCCTGCCGAAGAACAGCTCGAACACCTTTCGCGCCACCTGCGTGGAGACAACCCGTTCGGCCGTGGAGTGGAACGTGCCGACGTTGAGCGAGCGGGAATGGCGCAGCGCGACCGATGAGACACCAGGGCCAAAGGGCTCGTGGACGTGCACGAAGTCAAAGCCCCCATGCTCCATCAGGTGCTCGACGGTGCGCGAAGCGTTGGCGGTGACCGAAAGCGAGCCGCTGCGCCTTCCGCCGCCGACCGGCACGGCCTGCCCGGGGGCGATCACAGGAGGAGCCCCTGCGGCCACGAGGTTGTCGGGCCTGGCTTCGAGCTCCGCGACCGCCGCCCTTGATTCGCGGATCAGGGCCCGCGACTCGGACGGCGCGATGACCACGACTTCATGTCCCCGCCCGCGCATGACTGTCGCAAGCCGGTCGATGTACCGGTTGACCTCGTTCGGGTGTTCCCAGGCATACGGGGAGACCTGGGCGATCCGGAAGCGCTCGGGAGCCACGCCGCGAGGATACGAAACGCAGAGGGGCCGCCCGGAGGCGGCCCCTCATCACGCCAGCTCGTCCTTCTTGCTCTAAGCGTTCTCGGTGACCTTCACCTTTGCCTTGCCGGGCAGCTTCGGCGCGCCGCCGTACTGCTCGATGAAGGCCTGGGTGTTGTCACGCGCGACCGAGTCCTTGACCTGGACCGGCGGCGACTTCATGAGGTAGGAGCTCGGAGCCTCGAGCGGGCCGCCGAGGCCATGGTTCAGCGCCAGCTTGCAGCAGCGAACCGCGTCGGTCACGATGCCGGCCGAGTTGGGGGAGTCCCAGACCTCGAGCTTCATCTCCACGTTGAGCGGCACATCGCCGAAGGCCTGGCCCTCGACGCGGATGTGCGCCCACTTGCGGTCGGTGAGCCACGGCACGTAGTCCGAGGGCCCGATGTACACGTCGTCGGCCGGAAGGACGTCGTCCATGATTGATGTGACCGCGTTGGTCTTGGAGATCTTCTTGCTCTCCAGCCGCTCCCGCTCGAGCATGTTCAGGAAGTCGGTGTTGCCGCCCACGTTCAGCTGGTGGGTGCGCTCCAGCTTGACGCCGCGTTCCTGGAACAGGCGCGCCAGCTTGCGGTGCACGATGGTCGCTCCGACCTGGGACTTG
>JAXDIE010000154.1:0-3413 GCA_034664165.1 Thermoleophilaceae bacterium
GGCAACCCGGATCCCGGGTTCCGGGCGTTCGTGGTGGTGGGCAGCGCCATGTGGGGGCTCGTCCTCGGCGGGATGGCGGGCCTGGCCTGGTCACTCCTCGACGATCGCGAGCGATACCGGATGCTCAAGTACCTGTACCTGTCGCCGAACGCCCTGCTGGTCCTGCTGCTCGGCCGCGGCGCGGCTCGCCTGGCCATCGCGGTCATGGGCGCCCTGATCACCCTCGGGGTGGGCGTGGCGTTCCTTGGCGTCGGCTTCGATCTGGGCCGTGTGGACTGGCTGCTGCTCGTGCCCTCGCTCGCGCTGGGCTTCGTGTCGATCGTCGCGCTGGGGATCGTGCTGGCGGCCATCTGCATGCAGACCCGCCAGGAGTCCTGGTCGTACCCGGATGCGGTCGCAGGCGCCATGTTCCTGGTGGTGGGGGCGGTGTTCCCGCTGGCGGTGCTCCCGCAGGCGGTGCAGGTGGCGGGTCTGATGGTGCCACTCACGTGGTGGCTGGAGGGAGTCCGGCAGGCGCTGGTGCCAGGCTCGCTCTCGTCGATCGGCGGGACCGGCTCGGTCTGGGCGCAGCTCACCGGGACGATCGTTCCGGGTTCCGGAGCAATCCTCCTCGGTTTGCTGGTCACCACCGTGGTCACTACACTCGGGGCGCTCGCGGCGTATCGCTGGAGCGAACACCGCGCCAAGGAACGCGGGTTGCTGGACCAGACCACCGGCTCCTGATCACTGACATCCGCCGGAGCGCGCAGCCCGCGCGAAGGCGCCCGGGCGGAGGAAGATAGCCACTTGCGCATCTACGAGGGCACGCCGCGTCAGGACTACGAGGAGGTCCTTCGCTCGATCGGCGCGTTCCTGGACCAGCGCGCGATGCGGGACGTCCTGCTGACCGAGGCACCCGACGGCTTCATCGTCCAGGGCCTGGCCGGCGCGTCCATGGAGGAGGCCGCGCTCGCCGACGCGCAGCCCATCCAGAAGGAGACCTACACCTTCCTGGACGACGACATCGCCCGGTTCATGGAAGAGGCCGCCGCCCGGCGCGGACGCGGCGCTCCCCGGCCGGACCTCGTCCAGGCAGGCCCGTACGAACGGGCGTTCCGCGTCCTCGGCCGCTACTTCGACCAGCAGAAGCCCCGCGACGTCTTCTTCTTCGAGCAGGAGGGCGCGTACGTCATCCGGCTGCTCATGTCGACGCGGACCGGGGCCCGCCACGTCCTGGCCGAGTTCACTGCGGACGAGCTCCGGCAGATGGTCGACGACGCCTCGCACTGGCGCGGCACCGGTGGGCGTCCGCAACGCTGAGGGCGGCGCCCGAAAGGCGAACCGGCCGCTGGAGCGGCGATGATCTTGCGCATACACTGGCCAACACGAACCGACGAGGAGAGACCCATGAAGATCCTGAAAGTGATCGCCGCCGCGATCGGGCTGCTCGTGGCCGCCGCGGTCGTGATCCCGCTGGTGGTCCTGGCCGGCCTGTTCATCTGGCTGAAGCTCACCGAAGAGGCCGACGAAGAGGCCCTCGAGCTCGAGCAGGAGCAGGGCGCCTAGCCATCCCATCGGCCGGGGCATGAGCGCATCGCTGGCGATCCTGCTGGGCACGCCCAAGGGCGCCTTCATCCTCGAGGGTGACGCCGTTCGGCGCGATTGGCAGCTGCGCGGGCCGTTCTGTGAGACGTGGCCGATCCACCACCTGACGTGGGACGCAGAGCGCGGCGCGCTGCTCGCGGGTGGCGGCAGCCCGTGGTACGGCGCCGCTGTCTGGCGCAGCACGGACATGGGCGAGAGCTGGACGCATTCCAGCGACGGCCTCACGTACGGCGAGGATGGACCCAAGCTGGCCACCATCTGGAACGTGACGCCGGCCGGCGTCACGCTCTACGCGGGCGTCGAGCCTGCAGGCCTCTTCCGGAGCGAGGACGGCGGGGTGACGTGGAGCCACGTTTCGGGCCTGCGCGACCATCCGTCGCGGCCCGAGTGGCAGCCCGGCAACGGCGGCCTGATCCTGCATTCGGTGGCGCCGCATCCCACGGACCCGGATCGGGTTTGGGTGGGCATTTCGGCCGTGGGAGCCTTCGAGACGCGTGACGGCGGCCGCAGCTGGGAGACGCGCAACCGCGGCGTCCGGGCGGACTTCCAGCCGGGTCCGCCTCCGGACTTCGGTCAGTGCGTGCACAAGCTGGGGCTGCATCCCAGCGACCCCGAGATGCTCTTCCAGCAGAACCACTGCGGCGTGTACCGGTCCGAGGACGGCGGTGCCAACTGGACGGAGATCACCGCGGGCCTGCCGTCGCAGTTCGGCTTCCCGCTGGCGATCCACCCGCACGATCCCCGCAGCCTCTATGTCATCCCCCTGAACGGCGACGACAAGGGCCGCACCATGCCGGACGGGCATGCGGCCGTCTGGCGGAGCCGCGACGCCGGCGACAACTGGGAGCGCCTTGACCGCGGCCTGCCCCGGCAGGACGCGCACCTCGGCGTGCTGCGCGAGGCCATGGCGACCGACCGGCTCGAGCCCGCCGGAATCTACTTCGGCACCAGCACCGGGCAGCTCTTCGGCAGCCGCGACGAGGGCGACAGCTGGGAGCTCCTTGCCGACTACCTCCCCCCGATCTGGTCGGTCGAGACCGTCGTCCTGGACGGGTGAGCGCGCCCGAGTTCCGGCCGGCCACCCGCAGGGGCGGCTGACCGGATGGCGACGATCCACCTTCCACGCAGCCTTCAAGCCCTTTTCCCTGAGGCGCCTCGCCACCTCGAGGTCCGCGCCGACACCATCGAGGGCATGATCCGCGAGCTGGACCAGCGCTGGCCCGGGATGTGGGACCGCCTCTGCGAGCCCGGGCCCCGGATCCGCGAGCACATCAACGTGTTCGTGGACGGGAACCGCGTCCCGATCTCCGCTGCCCTCACCGAGGCGTCCATCGTCCATGTCATCCCGGCGGTGGCCGGCGGCTGAGGTCGTTGCGGGGAAAACGCCCCGAAAGACGTCGTTCAGGGCACTGGCGCGCGAGGATTGCGTGCCCTACCCTTGGCGGAGCGTCGGCCAGGGACCGGCGCGGCCTTGGGCGCCCCTCAGGGGTTGAGACGGCCCGGCGGGGGCAAGGTTCATGCGGGAGAGGTAGACATGTCACGACTCAGGTCAAGGATCTTCGGTGCCGTCTCGATCGCGGCCCTCGCGCTGATGGCCATGGGCGCCGTGCCGGTCCAGGCCGGCTCCTCCGGCGGCGTCCTCATGGTCGATGACGACGGGCAGGCAACCGCCGCCAACTGCGGCGCCTCCGGCCCCGCCTCGAACGCCGCGTACTCCACGATCCAGTCGGCCATCGTCGCGAGCCACAGTGGCGACACGATCCTGGTCTGCCCCGGCAACTACACCGAGAACCTGGTCATCCGCCAGAACAGGGACGACCTCTCGCTCC
>JAXDIE010000177.1:0-3185 GCA_034664165.1 Thermoleophilaceae bacterium
CGCGGGAGCGAGCCGGGAGCGAGCGCCAGCCTCCTCCTAGCTGCGTCTTTCGCCCCGGAGGCACCTCGCAGGCGCCAGGGGTGGTCTCGACACGCTCGCTGGCGCTCGCTGCTCGACCACCGGGGCAGCCGGCGCTCGCTGCACGACCAACGGGGCAGCCGGCGCTCGCTGCTCGACCAACAAGAGGCCGCGTGCGCTCGACCACCGAAGGGGTGGAGCCGAACTCACCCGCGGCCCGCCAGCCGGGAGCGAGTCCGAGCCAAGCGCCCGGCTCCTGCTAGCTGCGACTTTGCCTCCCGCGAGCCCGCCAGCGCCACGGGCGGTCTCGACACGCTCGCTTGCGCTCGCTGCTCGACCAACGGGGCACGGGGGAGTGCCTGACCACGTGCCTGCTCCGACCCGGGCGCCACTAGAGTGGCCTCGACGTCCCCGCGTGCATACGAGGAGCACCTGCAAATGTCTGACAACCACGGCAACACCCCGGCGGCCTGGAGTGCGGTTGCGATCGCGACCCTCGGCTTCGTGGTGGCCGGCATCGGGCTGATGGTCGGCAGCTGGCTGATGTTCTGGATCGGGGCCGCGCTCGAGCCGATCGCCCTGATCGTCGGAAAGATCGTGTCGATGATGGGCTACGGCGCGTCCCAGACCCACTCGGCCACCAACCACTGACACGACACTCGCCATGACGCAGCAGCTCGCTCCCGACGAGACGCTCCGGCGTCAGGGCTCGGCTGGGCCGCTGCTGGCTGCCGCGGGAGTTGCCGTGATGACCGTCGCGCTCCGGGTGCGTGACCCACACGAGTACGGCAGCTGGGGCCTGTGCCCGTTCCGGGCGCTGACGGGGTGGGACTGCCCCGGCTGCGGTGGCCTCCGGGCGGTCAACGACCTGGCCCACGGCCAGCTCTCGGCAGCGGCTGGAAGCAACCTGCTCTTCGTTGCCTCGATCCCGCTGCTGGTCGCCCTGTGGGGGGTCTGGTTCTGGCGTTCGCGCCAGCCGAGCGGGAGGAAGCTTGCGGTTCTCCCGCCCGGCCGGACGAAGTGGCTGGCCACCGCCTATCTCGGGGTGCTGATCGCGTTCACGATCTTCCGCAACACTCCGTGGGGCCACACGCTCAAGGCGTGATCGGTCACGAGCTCTCGAAGTCGCCTCGGTAGGCATTGATGTCGATGGCACCGGTGGCGATCAGGATCCAGTAGATGATGCCCAGGGCGACGGCGACCCCGCCGAGGATCATCCCGGCCACGGCCATGCCGCGGCCGGTCTGGGCGCCGTTCGAGCCTTCGATCTGGCCCTTGGCGATGAAGCCGGTGATGAGGCCCACCAGTCCGAAGAGGAAGAACCCCCAGCAGCAAGGCAGGATGCCGATGATGCCGGTGACCAGCGAGACGATCGCCAAGGTTGAGTTCTTGGGCTGGGCGCCGTACCCGCCGGGCGGCGGGCCGCCGTAGCCGCCTGGTGGCGGCGGAGCGCCATAGCCGCCTGATCCGCCCTCGGGTGGCATGCCACCGCTGGGCGGGGGAGGAGGAGGTGCGTTTTCGCTCATCATCGGCCTTTCGTAGGGAGTCCCTGCGGGAGGGAACCTACCCGCCAGGACCGGGATGACTCCTGCTCTCGTCGAATCGCCTCCGGTGTCGGGGGGCGGACCTGATCCGGCCTCCCCCGGGCCCGCGTGAGAGCCTTTGGGGAGCGCTTCGTTCGTGCCTGCCCCGACCTGCAGTGAGGTTTTCCATGTCCGTGCTCGACGACATCGTCGCGGGTGTGCGAGAGGACCTTGCCGAAAGGGAACGGCAGACTCCGCTGGCCCAGCTGCGCGACCTTGCCGCTCTGAGACCGGAGCCGCGTGACCCGATGCCCGCCTTCCGTTCCCCAGGCGTCTCCGTGATCGCCGAGATCAAGCGAAGGAGCCCGAGCAAGGGCGAGCTGGCCGAGATCATCGACCCGGCCGTCCTCGCCCGGTCCTACGCCGAGGGAGGTGCCGCGGCGATCAGCGTGCTCACCGAGCAACGCCGGTTCGGTGGCAGCCTCGGTGACCTCCGCACGGTGCGCGCCGCCGTCGACACTCCGGTCCTGCGCAAGGACTTCGTCGTCACCGACTACCAGCTGGTCGAGGCCCGCGAGGCAGGTGCCGACCTGGTGCTGCTGATCGTGGCCGCGCTTCCCGGCGGCGAGCTCCAGCGGCTGTACGACGCGGCGCGAGCGCTCGGCCTGACGGTGCTCGTCGAGGTCCACGACGAGGCGGAGACCGAGCGTGCCCTGGCGATCGGTGCCGGGCTGGTCGGCGTCAACAACCGCAACCTGAAGACGCTGGAGGTCGACCCCGACACGTTCGCCCGTCTCGCCGCCGTGATCCCCGACGGTGTCGTGAAGGTGGCCGAGTCGGGCATCCGGGGCCCCGCCGACGTGGAGCGCCACGTGGGGGAAGGTGCCGACGTCGTACTCGTCGGCGAGGCGCTGGTCATCGGCGGCGACCCCGCCACCGCCGTCAAGGAGATGCGCGCAGCAGGAGGTGCGGGATGACCGCGGAGGCAACACGCCCGCCAGCAGGCCAGGGTCCCGACGCGACCGGTCACTTCGGCCAGTTCGGTGGCCGGTTCATGCCGGAGGCGCTGATCGCCGCACTCGACGAGCTGGAAACCGCCTGGCGCGAGGCGATGAACGACGACGCCTTCACCGGTGAGTTCCAGCGGATGCTCCGGGAGTACGCGGGCGTGCCCAGCCCGCTCTACGACGCCGAGCGGCTCTCCGCGAAGGCCGGCGCCCGGATCCTGCTCAAGCGCGAGGACCTGCTCCACACCGGAGCCCACAAGATCCGCAACGTCCTGGGCCAGGCGCTGCTCACCAGGCGGATGGGCAAGTCGCGGGTGATCGCGGAGACCGGCGCCGGCCAGCACGGGGTCGCATCGGCGACGGCGGCGGCCTACCTCGGTCTTGAGTGCCGGGTCTACATGGGCGAGCTCGACACCGAGCGCCAAGCCCTCAACGTGGCTCGCATGCAGCTCCTCGGTGCCGAGGTGATCCCGGTGACCAGCGGCTCGCGGACCTTGAAGGACGCGATCAACGAGGCGCTGCGCGACTGGGTGGCGACCGTCGACGACACCGCCTACCTCTTCGGGACGGCCGCGGGACCGCACCCGTTCCCCTCCCTGGTCCGTTCGTTCGTCCGGGGGATCGGCGACGAGGCGCG
>JAXDIE010000053.1:0-12495 GCA_034664165.1 Thermoleophilaceae bacterium
TACTCGATAGGCGACGCCCGCCAGGGCATCGTCCACGTGATCGGGCCGGAGCTGGGCGTGACCCAGCCGGGCATGACCATCGTCTGCGGCGACTCCCACACCGCCACCCACGGCGCCTTCGGGGCACTGGCATTCGGCATCGGCACCAGCGAGGTCGAGCACGTGCTGGCCACCCAGACGCTGCGATCGCACAAGCCCAAGTCCATGCGCATCAACTACTCGGGCGATCTGGGCTTCGGCGTCACCGCCAAGGACCTGATCCTGGGCACGATCGGCCAGATCGGCGTCGAGGGCGGCGTTGGCTACGTCATCGAGTACGCCGGCGACGCCATCCGGGCGCTGACCATGGAGGGCCGGATGACGGTCTGCAACATGACCATCGAGGGCGGCGGCCGCGCGGGAATGATCGCGCCCGATGCCACCACGTTCGAGTGGGTCGAGGGTCGCGAGGCGGCCCCCTCGCCGCTGCCGCTGGAGGAGTGGGGCAGCCTCTACACCGATGACGGGGCCTCCTTCGACGCCGAGGTGGCAGTCGACGCCGGGGCGCTCTCACCCCAGGTCACCTGGGGCACCACCCCGGGGATGGTCGCCCCCGTCACGGGCGCCGTGCCCGACCCCGTCACCGAGGGTGATGAGCGCGCGCTGACCTACATGGCGCTGGAGGCCGGCACGCCGATCGAGGAGATCCCGATCGACCGCGTGTTCATCGGCTCCTGCACGAACTCGAGGATCGGCGACCTGCGGGCCGCGGCCGAGGTGGTCAAGGGCCGCAAGGTGGCCTCGACCGTCAACGCGATGGTGGTGCCGGGCTCCGCCCAGATCAAGGCGCAGGCCGAGGCCGAGGGCCTGGACCAGGTGTTCACCGCCGCGGGCTTCGACTGGCGCTCCGCCGGCTGTTCCATGTGCCTGGGCATGAACCCGGACACGCTGGCGCCCGGCGAGCGTTGCGCGTCCACATCGAACCGCAACTTCGAAGGGCGACAGGGCCGTGGTGGCCGCAGTCACCTGGTCAGCCCGCAGATGGCAGCAGCCGCGGCGATCGAGGGTCGCTTCGTCGACATACGCACCTGGGACCACGAGGAGGTGAAGGCCTGATGGAGGCGATCAAGGTGGTCGAGGGCGCCGTGTCCGTCCTGGACAGGGACGACGTCGATACCGACCAGATCATGCCCAAGCAGTTCCTGAAGCGGGTCGAACGGACCGGCTTCGGCGAATTCCTGTTCTACGACTGGGCCAAGGAGGACGGCTGGGATCTGCCGTCCAACCCGATCCTCGCGACCGGGCGCAACTTCGGCTGCGGATCCTCCCGCGAGCACGCCCCGTGGGGGCTGCAGGACTACGGGTTCAAGGCCGTGATTGCACCGTCGTTCGCGGACATCTTCTTCTCGAACTGCACCAAGATCGGCCTGCTGCCGGTCGCGCTGCCCGAGGAGCACGTCACGGCGATCATGGCCGCGGGCCACGCGACCATCGATCTGGAGGCCCGCACGGTCACCTACGGCGACACGGTCGTGCCCTTCGAGCTGGAGGAGGATGCACACCACCGCCTGCTGAACGGGCTGGACGAGATCGGAATCACCTTGCAGGCCGGCGATGCCGTCGAGGCCTACGAGCGCGACCGGGAGCGCAGCGGCCCGGTGACCACGGCTCTGTAATGGGCTCCGCCACGAGGGACTGGGACGCGGAGACCTATGCGCGCGTGGGCACGCCGCAGGAGGTCTGGGCCGGCGGGATCATCGACCGGCTGGCACTGGAGGGCTCGGAGACGGTGCTCGACGCGGGCTGCGGCGCCGGCCGGGTGACCAGCCTGTTGATCGACCGCGTGCCCGATGGCCGGGTGATTGCGGTCGACGGCTCGGAGTCGATGGTGGAGCAGGTCCGATCGGTGCTGCGCCCCCAGGACCGGGCGTTCGTCGCCGATTTGGCCGAGCTGGAGCTCGACGAGGCGGTCGACGCGCTCTTCAGCTGCGCGGTGTTCCATTGGATCCCCGACCACGACGCCCTCTTCGCCCGCCTCTACGCCGCGGCCCGGCCCGGCGCGCGCTTCGAGGCACAGTGCGGGGGAGAGGGCAACATCGCGGGCTTCCACTCGATTGCGGCCGAAGTCGGCCGAAGGGAGCCGTTCGCCGTGCACCTGGCGGAGTGGGAGGGCCCGTGGAACTTCGCGGGGCCCCAGATCACCGCCGAGCGCCTGGAGCGGGCCGGCTTCACCAACATCGAGACCAACCTGCAGCCGTGGCCGGTCCAGTCCGACGAGCCGCGCGAGTTCGTGCGCACCGTCTGCCTGGGCCCGCACCTGGACATCCTTCCCGAGGAGCTCCGGGAGCCGTATCTGGACCAGGTCATGGACGCCTGGCCGGAGCCGCGGATCCTGGACTACGTGCGCCTGAACATCTCGGCGCGCCGCGTCTAAGTACGGTTCCCGCGCATGGCAACCAGAATCGTCACGCTTCCCGGCGACGGGATCGGCCCGGAGATCACCGCGGCGGCACTCGAGCTGCTGAACCGGGTCGGGGACTTCGAGTTCGATGAGCGCCTGGTGGGAGGCGCCTCGATCGACGCCCATGGCACCGCGCTGACCGATGAGGTGCTCGACGCGTGCCGCTCGGCCGACGCTGTGCTCCTGGCGGCCGTCGGCGGCCCCAAGTGGGACACCACCGACCCCTCGGCACCGCGCCCCGAGCAGGGCCTCCTGGGGCTGCGCAAGGGGCTCGAGCTGTTTGCCAACCTGCGCCCGGTCCGCGTAAGCAGCGCGCTGCTCGATGCCAGCCCGCTGAAGCGGGACCGGATCGAGGGCACCGACCTGCTGGTGGTCCGTGAGCTCACGGGCGGGATCTACTTCGGCGAGAGCGGCCGCCGGCCGGCCGCCGACGGCCACGGCGACGAGGCCTTCGACAACTGCCTGTACTCGGCCACCGAGATAGAGCGGATCGCCGAGGTCGCGTTCAAGTTCGCCCGGACCAAGGTCACGAGCGTCGACAAGGCCAACGTGCTCGAGAGCTCGCGGCTGTGGCGTGAGACCGTGACAAAGGTGGCGCAGGGCCACCCGGACATGCCGCTGGATCACCTGCTGGTGGACAACGCCGCCATGCAGCTGGTCTCGCGCCCCTCGGACTTCGACGTGATCGTCACCGAGAACCTCTTCGGCGACATCCTCAGCGACGAGGCCGCAATGATCACCGGCTCGATCGGGATGCTGCCCAGCGCATCGGTTGGCGCCGGTGGACCGGGGCTGTTCGAGCCCGTCCACGGCTCTGCGCCGGACATCGCGGGAACCGGAAAGGCCAATCCGCTGGCCATGTTCGGCTCGGTGGCGATGATGCTGCGGTACGGATTGGGCAAGGAGGACGAGGCAGCCGGGATAGAATCGGCAGTCGATCGTGCGCTCGAGGAGGGGCTCCGAACCCCCGATCTGGGCGGCGACGCGGGAACAGAGGACGCCACCCGGGCAGTTCTCGGCAATCTGTAGGAGGGAAGCGCAATGGTCACCGGCGAGGTCATCTGGATGAACGGCGAGTTCGTCCCCTGGGCTGAGGCCAAGGTGCACGTGCTGACCCATGCCCTCCACTACGGCACCGGCGTCTTCGACTCAATGCGCGCGTACGAGACCGAATCCGGCACGGCCATCTTCCGCAACACGGATCACCTCGATCGCCTGCAGAAGTCGGCCGCGTATTACCGGATGACCCTTCCGTACACCACGGCAGAGCTGCGCGAGGTCACGCACGAGCTGATCAACCGCAACGGCTTCACCGGCTGCTACCTGCGGCCGATCGCCTACCGGGCCTTCGGCCCGATGGGCCTTTTCCCGCTGGACAACGCGGTCGACGTGTCGATCGCGGCGTGGGAGTGGGGCGCCTATCTCGGCGACGAAGGCAAGACCAACGGCATCCGCGTCCGCACGTCGTCGTGGCGGCGCATGGGCCAGGACTCCTTCATCCCGCAGTCGAAGGCCACCGGCCAGTACCTGAACTCCGTCCTGGCCAAGCTCGAGGCCGTCGAGTCGGGCGTCGACGAGGCCATCATGCTCGACCGCCGCGACTTCGTCTGCGAAGGCAGCGGCGAGAACATCTTCCTCGTCACCGGCGGCCAGGTCGTGACCCCGCCCCTCACCGCATCGATCCTCGACGGCATCAACCGCCGCTCGATCATGCAGATCTCGGCCGACCTGGGCAGGCCTGTGATCGAGCGCGACATCGCCCGCGCCGAGCTGATGGACGCGGACGAGCTCTTCCTCACCGGCACGGCGGCGGAGTTGACCCCGATAAACGAGATCGACGGCCACAAGATCGGCGCCCCCGGCCCGATCACCAGCGAGATCGCGAAGGTCTTCGACAACGCCCTGCACGGCCGCGACCAGCGTTATTCGGAGTGGCTGGACATCGTGCCGGTACAATCCACGGTGTGAGTGCCATGCAGTTCCAGCGAATTACGGAGGGCTCCGCGCGCTAGCGCGTCGCAAGCCCCTGGGCCGGAAGGCCCCCGTCCGTAACGCTCGAACTACACAGAAAGGCACTCCATGACTCAGCAGGTTCTCCTATACGACACCACCCTCAGGGATGGGATGCAGGGCGAGGGAATGTCCCTGTCCGCAGAGGAGAAGGTCCGCGTGGCCCACGCGCTGGACGATCTCGGCATGCACTTCATCGAAGCGGGCTTCCCCAGCTCGAACCCCAAGGAGGAGGCGCTGTTCGGCATCCTCGCCGGTGAGAGCTTCGCCAACGCGGATATCGCGGCCTTCGGCATGACCCGCAGGCGGGACACCGCCGCGGACAACGATCCCGCCCTGAGGCTCCTGGCCGACTCGTTCGCCCCGGTCTGCACCCTGGTCGGCAAAACCTGGCGACTGCATCTGGAGAAGGTCACCAAGGTCGACCCCGCCGAGAATCTGGCCATGATCGGCGAATCCGTTGCTTTCCTGGTGGCCCAGGGCAAGCGCGTGATCTACGACGCCGAGCACTTCTTCGACGGCTTCCGGGCCGACCCGGACTACGCCGTGAGCTGTCTGAAGGCCGCGCTGGAAGGCGGTGCCGAGAACGTGACCCTCTGCGACACCAACGGGTCTTCGCTGCCAAGCCAGGTACAGGAGGCAGTGGCCCGCGTGGTCACCGATCTTGGGCCCGAGGCCCAGGTGGGCATCCACACCCACGACGACGCAGGCTGTGGCGCCGCCAACTCGCTCACGGCCATCCAGGCCGGCGCGCGGCTGGTCCAGGGCACCATGAACGGCTACGGGGAGCGCTGCGGCAATGCCAACCTGGTCTCGATCATCCCGTCCCTCCAGCTGAAGCTGGGCTTCGACTGCCTGCCCGCGGAAAAGCTGGCCAAGCTCACCGAGACCTCGCACCTGGTCGATGAGCTGTGCAACGTGCTGCCCAACCCCAACGCGCCATACGTCGGCCGCAACGCGTTCGCCCACAAGGGCGGGATGCACGTGGCCGGGATCAATGCCGACGCCCGGACCTTCGAGCACATGGAGCCGGAGCTGGTGGGCAACGCTCGCGAGCTGTTGATCTCCGAGCTGTCGGGCAAGGGCACCGTGAGTGCGCGGGCGGAGCGCACAGGCGTGCAGATGGACGATGTGACGGCCGCCCGGACCGTCGAGCGCATCAAGGAGCTGGAGCACCGCGGCTACCAGTTCGAGGCGGCCGACGGCTCCTTCGACCTGCTGATCCGCAGGGAGACGGGCGCCTACGAGCCGCTCTTCCGTCTCGAGTCCTGGCGAGTGATCGTCGAGAAGCGCGAGGATGGCAAGGTCGGCACCGAAGCTACGATCAAGATCTGGGTCGACGGAGAGCGCTTTGTGCGCACCGCCGAGGGCAACGGCCCGGTGAACGCGCTGGACAACGCCCTGCGGGGCGCGATCGGCGAGACCTATCCGCACCTGCGCGACATCGAGCTCGTCAACTTCAAGGTCAGGATCCTCAACGAGACCAAGGGCACGGGCGCGGTGACGCGGGTTCTGCTCGACGCCTCGGATGGGACCGACACCTGGGGTGCCATCGGCGTGTCCGAGAACGTGATCGAGGCCAGCTGGGATGCCCTGGTGGACTCGCTCGAGGCCGGCATGCTGCCGTCGCGCTCGAGCCACAGGCGGGCCGGGCGCGAACAGCCCGTCCACCTAGACTGATCCGCCATGGCCCAGTTCTCCGATCGCTTCTCCCAGCCGTGGGATCCCGCGTTCCACGCGCTCAACAGCTCGATCTCGTTCGACTTCAGGCTGGCCCCGTACGACATCGAGCAATCGCTCGCGCACGTCCGGATGCTGGCCCGCTGCTCGGTGATCACGCAGGAGGACGCCGACGAGATCACCCGCGGCCTGGAGGCCGTGCGTGCCGAGATCGACACTGACTCCTTCGAGGTCAAGGCCGAGGACGAGGACATCCACATGGCCGTGGAGCGCAGGCTCACCGAGATCATCGGGCCGGTCGGCGGCCGCGTGCACACCGCCCGCTCGCGCAACGACCAGGTGGCGACCGACCTTGCGATGTTCGTCCGCGCCCACTCGCTCGGCGCCCAGGAGGCGGTGCTGGGACTGATGCGCGTGATGGTGGACGTGGCCGAGGCCCATCTGGACTGGCCCATGCCCGGCTACACACACCTGCAACGCGCCCAGCCCGTCTACCTCTCACACCACCTTCTGGCCTACTTCTGGAAGCTCCGGCGCGACCATCACCGCTTCGGCTTCTGCATGCAGCAGACCGACGACCTGCCGCTCGGCGCCGGCGCGCTGGCGGGGGTCAACTTCGACACAAGCCGGATGTCGGTGGCGCAGGACCTGGCCTTTGGCGGGATAGCCGAGAACTCGATCGACGCCGTGTCCAACCGCGACTTCGTCCTCGACTACCTCGGGGCTGCGGCCACCTGCGCCACCCATTTGTCCCAGCTGGGGGCGGAGATCGTCCTGTGGTCGAGCCAGGAGTTCGGCTTCTGCGAGGCAGCCGATGCATTCTCCTCCGGCTCGAGCATCATGCCCCAGAAGAAGAACCCGGACGCCGCAGAGCTGCTGCGCGCCAAGGCGCCGCGGGTGGCCGCCCACCTGGTCGGGCTCCACGGCGTGCTGCATGGCCTCCCGCTGACCTACAACAAGGACCTGCAGGAGGACAAGGAGCACCTGTTCGACGCAGTGGACACGCTCGAGCTGTGCCTCGCTGCGGCCACGGGAATGCTCTCTACGATGACCTTCAACCGGGAACGCATGGCCGAAGCCGCCGCCGATGACTTCCAGGGGGCCACCGACGTCGCCGACCTCCTTGTGAAGAACGGCGTGCCGTTCCGGGAGGCCCACGGAGTGGTGGCCGGCCTGGTGCGAACGGCGGTCGAGAAGGGCCAGAGGCTGGGCGAGGTGTCCGCGGCGGACCTGGCCGAGGTCGCGCCCCAGCTGGATGAGGGCGCCTACCGGGCGCTCCTGGCCGACGGCGCGTGGCTCGAGTCGAAGCTGTCGGAGGGCGGGACCGCCCTTGCCCGTGTACGCGAGCAGCTGGCGCAGGCGCGCCACGTGCTCGATGAGACTGTTTGACCGGCCCAGGACACACGGGGTTCTACGCCCGCTCGGTCCACGACGTTGCGCGCGATGTCCTCGGCTGCACGCTGGTGCACGGCAGCACGTCCGGGCGGATCGTCGAGGTCGAGGCCTACCACGAGGAGGAGCCGGCCTGCCATGCGTTCGCGGGGCTCACGCCGAGAACGGCCACGCTCATCGGGCCTCCTGGCGTGGCGTACGTCTACCGCTCCTACGGTGTCCACGCGCTGCTGAACTTCGTGACCGACCCCGACGGTGTCGGCGCCGCGGTGCTGATCCGGGCCCTGGAGCCGATCGACGGGATCGACCTGATGCGCGAGCGGCGCGGCCTCGAGCGCCCGCGTGACCTCTGTTCCGGCCCGGGCAAGCTCACGCAGGCGATGGGCATCGGGCTCGACCTGAATGGCACCCCGATGGAGGGCGGCCCGATCCAGGTCCTGGCGCGGCCGGCCGGGGCCCGTGCCCCGGTCCCGATGATCGGGCCGCGGATCGGGATCACCAAGGCGCTCGATCTGCCCTGGCGCCTGTGTGACTCGACCAGCGACTGCGTCTCGCGGCCCCTTCCGCCCGGCATGCGCCGGCGCGGCGGCTAGCGCTGCAGGAAGCTGTCGTCGACGCCGCCGGAGGAGCCCCCGTCCTTGCCGGCGGGCGGCGGCGTATCCCCGGTGGGGTCGACAGCCTTCTTCAGGCCGGCCTCCTCCTGGGGCTCCGGAACGGTCTCGGCCTTGGGCACAGGCTTGGGAGCCGGCGGCGGCTGGGACGGGTCGACCACCTGCTTGGCCTCCTTGTCGGCCACCTGCTGGTCGTGTTCGTCGACGGCGGCGGTCATGAAGTCGTGCCAGATGACCGCCGGATAGGTGCCGCCTGCAACCGGCTCGCCGTTGTACTCGGTCTTCATCGGCTGCTGGCCGTCGGGATAGCCGACCCAGACGCATGCGGTCATCCCGATGTCCGACACACCGCCGCAGAACCAGGCATCGCCGTAGTTCTCGGTGGTGCCCGTCTTGCCCCAGGACGTGTCGCTGACGCTGGCGGCAGTGCCCGTTCCCTCGCTCACGACCCCGCGGAGGATGTCGAGCGCGGTCGATCCGGTCGAGTCCGGATAGACGCGGGCCTCCCGGCGCTCATTGACGTCGACGGGGTTGGAGTAGGGGTTGGTGGAGTCGTCGGGGCTTGGGGGTCCGTACACGCCCTGGATCGCAACCGGGCCCATCCGGTAGGCGGGGGAGGCCAGCGTGCCCGACCGGCGCACGCCGCCGTTCCCGATCGTCGCGTACGCGAACGCCATCTCGAGCGGGGTCAAGCCCTCCTTGAGTCCGCCCAGCGTCATGGCGGGGTTGGTCGAAAGCGGGGTGCGGATGCCCATCCGCTGGGCCAGTGCGGCGATCTTCTTGGTGCCGGTGTTCACACCCAGCTCGGCGAAGATCGAGTTGTCCGAGTGGATGAGGGCATTTCGAAGGGTCGTGGGGCCCATGTAGCTGCCCTCGTAGTTGTGCACCTCGAACCCGCCCTTCGTATTGGGATCGGGGAGTGTCTTCTCCTCGGAGGTGTAGACGTCCTCCGGCGTGGCGCCGTTCTCGAGCGCCGCGATCAGGGTGAACGGCTTGATGGCGGAACCCGGCTGGCGATGACCGTTCGTGGCAAGGTTGAACGGCCGCGTGTTGTAGTCGTCGCCGCCTACGATCGCCCGGACCTCACCGGTGCCGTTGTCGATGGCCACCAGTGAGGCGCTGGGCCCCACCCCGCCGAGGTCGTTGGTGATCGCGCTCTGCGCGGCATCCTGGAGGGTGGTGTCGAGCGTGGTCTTGATCGTCAGCCCCCCGCCGAAGATGGCGCCCGCGCCGTAGCGGTCGACCAGCTGCTGGGTGACCCAGGTCGTGAAGTAGGGCTGCTGGGAGTCCAGGACCGGCGGAGTCACGTCATCGCGAGTCGGGAGGGTGGTCGCAACGCCCGAGCGGTACTCGGCCTCGGTGATGAAGCCCTGCTGGTACATGTTGCCGAGCACCATGTCCCGCCTGGCTTTGGCGGCGCCAGGATTCTGCAGGGGGTCGTAGCCGGAAGGGGACGCGATCATGGCGGCCAGCAGGGCGGCTTGAGCCGGCGTGGCGGTCCGGGACAGCCGGTCGGTCGACAGGTAGTCCTCGCCGGCAGCCGGATCGATCGTCCCGAAATAGGTGCGCATGGCCGACTCGACGCCGTAGGCGCCGTTGCCGAAGTAGACCGTGTTCAGGTACTGGGTGATGATCTTCTGCTTGGTCCACTGCCGCTCCAGGTGGTAGGCCAGCGCCGACTCCCGGAGTTTCTGGAAGATCGAGCGGTCGCCCTGGGCGGCCAGGGCGTTCTTCACGAACTGCTGGGTGATGGTCGAGGCGCCCTGCTGTGCCTGGCCGCGGGTTATGTCGGCCCAGAGAGCGCGGGCGATGCCCACGAAGTCGACCCCGTTGTGCTCGTAGAAGCGACGGTCCTCGACGGAGATCACGGCGTTCTTGATCATCGGCGAGATCTCGCTCTCGCCCACGAGGATCCGGTTCTGGTTGCCGGTCAGCCGCGCCAGCTCGGCCCCGCTGTCGTCCTGGAGCACCGAGTTCTGGGCCGCCTGGTACTCCGCCGTGTTCTCGAGCGACGGCAGGTCGCTGGCCACGGCCATCATCATCCCGAACACGGTCGAGATGCCCGCCAGGGTCATCAGGCCGCAGAGGATGAAGAACAGGCGGAGCTTCTTGACCTTGGGCTTGCCACGGGCCGGTCTTGGCCCGGCTGGGCCGCGGCCGCTTGAGCCGTTGGCCCCCGGGATCTCGGGTGCGTGCGGGGATGGCAGGTGTGTGATCGGCGTATCCGGCAAGAGCTGTTACGTCCCGGACTGCGGGATGGAGGTGGCTGGCGGGTGGGCGGCGGTATCCATAACCCGTCCTGCGCCGAGCGCCAGTCTAGCATTGGGCCCATGACCGATCGGCAGCCTCCGGGCGCTCCTGCGCTCGCACGAAACGCGGTCGACGTCCTTCCGCAGGGGATGCTGGAGAAGCAGCTGGCCGAGGGCCGCCCGCTGCGGGTCAAGTTCGGCATCGACCCGACTGCGCCCGACATCCACCTCGGGCACGTGGTCCTGCTGCGCAAGCTCCGGGAGTTCCAGGAGCTGGGCCACACCGTGGTGCTCATCGTCGGCGACTACACGGCGCGGGTGGGGGATCCCAGCGGGCGCTCGGCCACACGGCCGATGTTGAGCCCCGAGGAGATCGACAGGAACGCCGGCACCTTCCAGGACCAGGCCTTCACCGTGCTCGATCGCGAACGCACCGAGGTGAGGAAGAACGGCGAGTGGCTCCAGATGGAGATGGAGGACCTCTTCCGGCTGGCCCGCACCTCCACGGTTGCGCAGCTGCTGGAGCGCGATGACTTTGCCAAGAGGTACTCCAAGGGCGACCCGATCTCGATTCTCGAGCTCCTCTACCCGCTCCTCCAGGGCTACGACTCGGTGGCGGTCGAGGCCGACTTGGAGCTCGGGGGCACCGACCAGAAGTTCAACCTCCTACTTGCACGCGACATTCAGCAGGCCTACGAAAAGCCGCAGCAGAGCATCCTGACCATGCCGATCCTCCCGGGCACCGACGGCGTCCAGCGGATGTCCAAGTCAGCGGGGAACTACGTGGGCGTGACCGATGCTCCCGAGGAGATGTTCGGCAAGCTGATGCGGGTCCCCGACCAGGCGATGCCCGTCTACTACGACCTGCTGCTCGACGAGCCGCTCGATGAGTCGGCCCCTGCGGTGGAGTCCAAGCGCACGCTGGCCAGGACACTGGTGGAGCGCTTTCACGGCGATGGCGCGGGCGCTGCTGCTGAGGCCCACTTCGACCGCCTGCACGTGTCCCACGAGCTCCCCGAGGACATCGATGAGATGGCCATCCCGGCCGGCGAGAGCATCCATCTGCCCGCCCTCATGGCCGACGGCTTCGGCGTATCGCGCTCGGAGGCCAGACGCCTCCTGCTCCAGGGCGGAGTTCGCCTGGACGGAGACCAGCTGGGGGAGGGGGACCTCGATGTTGACCCGGCGCGGCTCGACGGATCGGTGCTGCAGCTGGGCAAGCGGCGCTTCCTGCGCTTTCGCGCCGGCGCCTGAGGGCATCCGGGGGCGGCGGGCGCATTGCGCCGCCCTCTCCAGCGCGCTATATTTCTCTGTCCCCGATGGACTTCGCTAAGACCTGCTGGGAGTGCCGCACCACCTGAGCCCGGTCTCGATCGGAGCTCACGATGGTTTGGGCCTCTCCCGGAGAGGCCTTTTTCGTGGCCGAAGGGGAGATGTGTCAGACGGATGGAGACCCCATTCGGCGGGCGCTGCGGTCTTTGAAAACTCAACAGCATGTGCAACCGGAGATTTCGATCTCCAGTTGCGTCCAGGTTCGACCTCCATCTTCGGATGGGGGCTTAACTGAGTAGTGAAACCCGTCATGTCCGGGGCCGGCCCGCGGTGTACTGGGCCGACCAGTTCGTACGGAAATGACAGCTTTCCAAATAAGACAGTGACGCCGGATCCGGGACTTGTCCCGGTGATGGATTGACACATAGGTCTTTCACGGAGAGTTTGATCCTGGCTCAGGACGAACGCTGGCGGCGTGCCTAACACATGCAAGTGGAGCGACGAACCAGGGCTTGCCCTGGGGCAGAGCCGCGAACGGGTGAGTAACACGTGGGTAACCTGCCCCGATTACTGGGACAACTCGAGGAAACTCGAGCTAATACCGGATGTGCCCACCCCACATCAGTGGGGTGTGTAAAGGAAGCTTCGGCCTCCGAATCGGGATGGGCCCGCGGCCCATTAGCTAGTTGGTGAGGTAACGGCTCACCAAGGCTTCGATGGGTAGCTGGTCTGAGAGGACGATCAGCCACACTGGGACTGAGACACGGCCCAGACTCCTACGGGAGGCAGCAGTGGGGAATCTTGCGCAATGCGCGAAAGCGTGACGCAGCAACGCCGCGTG
>JAXDIE010000089.1:0-10368 GCA_034664165.1 Thermoleophilaceae bacterium
AGAGCCGCCGCTGCGCCGGCGGCGAGGGTGATCACCGGCGTGCTCACGCGGGCCTCCTCCCGAACGTCACCCGCTCGCGCCCGGCCAGATCAAGTCGGGTCTCGGCGCTGTCCAGCAGGTCGCGGATAGCCGCGCCCTGGTCGGGTGCGTGCTCCAATGCGAGCAGCTGGCCCACCTTGGCCTGACTCACCAGCGCGCGGATCGCATCCAGGCCGTCGGCGCCGGAGATGAGCGCCTCGCGCGGCTCGTAGCGGGTGATCTCCGGCTGAAGCCCGGCCCACTCGTCCTGGCGCACGTAGGGAAGGTTGGCCACCACCAGATCCCACGGGCCGCCGTCGGGCAGGCCGTGGGCATGGGTCGGCGAGACATCGAGGCCCAGCGCCGCCGCGTTGGCCCGCGCCACCTCCAGCGCCATCGCGGAGACCTCCGATGCCGTGACGCGCAGGTCCGGGCGCTCGTCCATCAGCGCGAACGCGATGGCTCCCGACCCCGTGCCAACGTCGTGGACGCTGCCCGCGTAGGGCGCCAGCTCCTGCGCCACCTCCACCAGCAGCTCGGTCTCGGGGCGCGGGATCAGGACGCGGCGGTCGACCTTCAGCTCGATGTGGCGGAAGCCCTGCGTGCCGAGGATGTAGGCCACGGGCTCGCGCTTGGCGCGCCGGCGGACGCGCTCCATGACCAGGCGCGAGGCCGGTGGCGGAAGCGGCCTGTCCGGATTCACCACGAGGTCAGAGCGATCGACGCCGAGCGCATCGGCCAGCAGGACACCCGCATCGAGCTCGGGGGTGTCACAGCCGGCGGCCCGCAGCGAATCAATGGCGGCGCCGAGCACGTCCCGGACAGGTGCTCCGGAGCCCGAGGGGGTCACGCGTTCGCGGCGGCGGCGAGCGCGAGCCGGCGCTCCTCGTTGACCAGCGCAGCCGTGAACTCGTCGAGCTCCCCGGCCAGCACACCCTGAACGTTGCCCTTGGTCAATTTGACGCGGTGATCGGTTACGCGGTCCTGGGGGAAGTTGTAGGTGCGGATCTTCTCGCTGCGCTCGCCGCTGCCGACCTGCAGGCGCCGGGCGTCATCGAGCTCCGCCCTCTGGGCGGCGAGCTCGAGCTCGTACAGGCGGGCGCGCAGCACTCGCATCGCCTTGTCGCGGTTCTGGAGCTGCGACTTCTCGTCCTGCATCGACACCACGAGCCCGGTGGGCTTGTGGGTGATGCGCACGGCTGAGTCGGTGGTGTTCACCGACTGGCCGCCCGGACCGGAGGACCTGTACACGTCGATCTGCAGGTCGTTCTGATCGACGTTGACCTCGACGTCCTCGACCTCGGGCAGCACCGCGATCGTCGCGGTCGAGGTGTGGATCCGGCCCTGCGACTCGGTCTCGGGCACGCGCTGGACGCGGTGCGTGCCTCCCTCGTGCTTGAACACGCTGAAGGCGCCATCGCCCTTGATGGCGAAGGTGTAGTCGCCGTCGGCCACGTTCATCGGCTCGACGGTGTACTTGAGGCGCTCGGCGTAGCGGGTGAGCATGCGGAAGAGGTCGCCGGCGAACAACCCGGCCTCCTCGCCCCCGGTGCCACCGCGGACCTCGACGATCACGTTCTTGTCGTCGTTGGGGTCACGCTCGACCATGGCCAGGCGGATCTCCTCCTGGAGCTCATCCAGCCGCTTCGTGGCGTTGTCCAGGATCTCCCGGAAGTCAGCGTCCTCGCCTTCGGCCAACACCTCGCGCGCATCCTCGGCGTCGCCGGCCAGCGTCCGGTACTCGGCGGCGAGCTTGTGGGCGTCCTTCAGCTGGCTGTACGCGCGCCCGACCTCGCGGTAGCGGGCCTGATCGGCGATCACCGCCGGATCGGACATGTCCCGCTCCAGCTCGGCGAAGCGGGTCTCTATCTGCTCTACGAGTGCTTCGACCATCAATCCAGGCTAGTCCAGGGCGCCACCCTGCCCGCGTCAGGCGCCGATTTCGAGCGCGATCCGGTCTTCCTTGGAAGCGGCGCGAGGATCCTCAACGGCGAGAACGGCTTCGAGCGCGGCGATCGCGACGGCCAGCTGCGGCAGGTCCGGCTCACGGGTGGTCAGGCGCTGGAGCTGGATCCCGGGCCACATCAGCGCGCGGGCCCAGGCCTTGGTGCGATTGCGGCCAAACCACTTGAGCACCTCGAACGAAAGGCCGGCGACGATCGGGATGCCGAGCACCCGCGAGGGGATCAGGACGTAGAGGTGCTCGGTGGGCACCCAGGCGAAGATCAGGATCGCGACGAGCATCACGAGCAGCAGGAAGCTGGTCCCGCAGCGGGGGTGAAAGCGCGAGAAGCGCTGTGCGTTCTCGGGCGTCAGCGGAAGGTTGGCCTCGTAGCAGTGGATGGTCTTGTGCTCGGCCCCGTGGTATTCGAAGACCCGCTGAAGGTCCTTGATCCGGGAGATGCCCCACATGTAGAGCAGGAAGATCGACAGGCGGATCACCTTCTCCACGATCACGAAGACGATGCCGTTGGGCACGAAATCCCTCATCAAGCTGGTCAGCGCCACCGGCACGACGAAGAAGAGGCCCACGGCGAACAGGACGGCCACCAGAACGGTGCCGGCCCACGTGCCCTTGCCGATCTCGCCGCCGTCCTCCTCGGGCACCTGCGCATCGGCGGAGATGCCGAGCGCCTGGAAGCCGATCTTCATCGACTCATACAGAGCGACGACCCCGCGGATGACAGGCCAGCGCATCCACTTGTGCCTGCGCGCAACCGAGACGAAGGGCGCCGACGTGACTTCGATCTCGCCCAGGGCGGCTTCGTCGCCGTCGAGGAAGCGCTCATCGCCCTTCGCCAGGTGGGCGGCCTTCTGCGCCTCGGAGGGCTTGCGGACGGCGACCGACCAGGTCGAGGCGCCGCGCATCATCACGCCCTCGAGCACGGCCTGGCCGCCCAGGGGTGCGTCCTGGGAGGAGATCATCTCGCCGTCGGCGAGCTGAACCGTCGCGTTGTCGAACTCAGACGGGGCGGCCCCGTTAGACGAGGCCACCTCGGGGGCCATGGTCACGCCTTGCGCTTGGCTGCGCGGCGCTTGAAGCGCTCGACCCGGCCGCCGGTGTCCACGAGCTTCTGCTTGCCGGTGTAGAACGGGTGGCAGTTGGAGCAGAGCTCGACGTGGATCTCGGACTGCGTGGAACGAGTGGTGAACTGGTTCCCGCATGAGCAGGTCACGTTGGTTTCGATGTATTCGGGGTGAATTGCAGTCTTCATAAGGACAATCCAGTGTAGCGAGGGTCGAGTCTCGCCAGTCTCAGCCGCCTGGCGGCAGTGCCGGACGGCGGGTCGTGAGCCTCGCCCAGAGGCGGCGGAACCATTCGACCACGCGCCCGCCCCGGCTGGGCGGGTCCGGCTGGCGGGCCCTGACCAGCGCCACCCACTCGTCAAGGGGAAGGGTGCCCTCGACCAGCCTGGCGAGCGCCGAGAGGACCGGCGCCGGAACGCCCGCCCGCTCCACGGCCTTGGCCAGCTGGGCAACCGTCTCGAGTGACTCGACGGCCTGACCCAGCCGTTCGGGGATCTCGGAGGCCGGCACTCCCTGCGCCAGCAGCTCACCGGCGCTGCGATTCCTTGATTTGGGTGCGAGGGCGGTGGCCACCAGGTCGCCCGTGCCGGCCCGGCCCACGAAGGTGCGAGCCTGGCCGCCGCTGAGCTCGGCCAGCGCAAGGACCTCCGTGAAGATGTCGGCGGCCGCCATTCCGGAGGCATTCAGGCCCTGCGACTGCGTGGCGCCGGCCGCCAGCGCGGCGGCGTTCTTGGCGCAGCCGGCCAGCTCCACCCCCACCGGGTCGCCCGATGCCTCACACGGTAGACCTGCGCGCTGGAAGACGGCGGCCACCCGCTCGGCCACGGCCAGGACGTGCGATGCCGCCACCAATCCGGCGCCGTGATCGACCATCTCGCGCGCGTGCGCGGGGCCGCCTACGCATCCGACGCGCTCGGCGCCGAAGGCCGCCTCGAGGGCCACGGTCGGCGGAATGCCGTCCGGAGGGACGAGGCCCTTGGCCAGCGAGATCACGTCGGTGCCTCGTGGCACGCCCTGGCGGGTCAGCTCGGCGAGCGCGCCGGGAAGGCCGGACGAGGGCACGGCCAGGAAGATCACGTCGGCACGGCGGAACTGGTCGTCGAACCGCCCGATCACGCTGAGCTTCAGGTCCGCGGGAAGCGGTACGCCCGGGAGGTAGCGGAGGTTCTCGCGGTCGGCCTCGAGCTGTGCCGCCTGCTCCTCGGTGCGGCACATGAGGGTGGTCCTCCACCCTGCCCGGTCGATCAGGATTGCCACGGCGGTGCCGAAGGACCCCGCGCCCACGATGGTCGCGCGGCCGTGAGAGCTGCGCCGGGATCTGCCTCTGACCTTGGCCATTGGCGGGAAGGTATCGGCCGGAGCATCAACCCGTCCGGGCCGCGACGTGAAATACGCACGTGGACGAACTCCGGCAGTACGAGCGTGAACTGCGCCGCGCGGGGCTTCCGCTGCTCATCGAGGATCGGTCGGCCAGCAAGGACATCTTCAACCGCGCGTTCCCGCTGCTTGCGCTCGTGTTCATGGGCGAGTTGCTCGGGGCGCTTAACCTGACCTGGTCGTTCCTGGCCAACATCGGAGCCCTGGCCGGGGCCCTCGTGGTCGTGATGGCGGGGGTCGCGCTTCTCAATCGCGTCCGCGGGCGGGAGGCAATGGCCATCCCCGAGGACGTCGGCCCGCTCGAGCTCATCGGGTTCGTCCTCATACCGTCGCTGCTGCCGTTGATGTTCGGCGGTCAGACCACCAGCGCCTTGGTCACGGCGGCGAGCAACATCCTGCTGCTGCTCGTCGTCTATCTGGGCTTCGGCCTGGGGATCGGGTCGATCTTCCAGTGGGCCTCGCGCAGGCTGGTGCGACAGGTACGCGCGTCGTTCGACCTTGTCGCGCGCGCTCTGCCACTGCTCCTGGTGTTTGCGAACGTCCTCTTCCTCACCGCCGAGCTCTGGCAGGTGTCGCTCACGCTCTCACATGTCTTCGCCGCACTGTTCGTGGTTCTCCTGAGCCTGCTGGCCACGGCCTTCGTCGGGATCCGCATCCCGCGCGAGGTCAGCTCGATCGAGCGTGACGTCGATGCCGACGGCCCGCCCCTCAGCCGCGCACAGCGGTTCAACGTGGGCCTGGTGATGTTCGTCAGCCAGGCGCTCCAGGTGCTGGTTGTTTCGGTGGCGGTCGCCGGGTTCTTCATCGTGGTCGGCGCCCTGCTGGTCAACTCCCAGATGCGCACGTTCCTGATGCAGACCAACGGCAGCGTGCTGCTCTCCTTCGATCTCTTCGGCCAGCCGGTGGAGATCACGCGTGAGTTGCTGCGAGTGTCGGTTGGGATCGCCGCGTTCTCGGGCTTCTACTACGCGGTCGCGGTCCTGACGGACTCGAGCTACCGCCAGGAGTTCCTGACCGAGTTCACCGACGAGCTGCGCGAGACATTCGAGATCCGGTCCAGGTACCTGGACCTGCGTGAGCGGACGGGCGCCGGGGTCGAGCCGACGAGGCCCTACTAGAGGGACGAAATGTCGTAAGGCATGACCCCGGTGGGGTCAGCCGGAGACGCCGGCCGACTCGAGGGCTTCGTCGCGGGTCCGGTACGCCAGCATCCGACGGGCCTTGCCGTTCTCGAACTCCCAGAGGTGGGCGAAGGTGCCGTTCAGGGGGATCGTGCTCAGCCTGCCCTGCGCGTCGATCCTGCCGACGATCAGCACACGGTCTCCGTCGAGCTCCATCAGCTCGCGGGGTGAGTAGGTGCAGACGCTGAAGTCCTCCTCGATGGCCGACGCGAACGCGCGCATCTCGTCGAGGCTGTGCATCACCCGCTCCCGCAGCTCAGGTGAGAGCCTCATCTCGAACGCTGGCGCCGCAACCGCGGCCATCGCAGCCAATGCGCGGTCGAGGTCGGGCACGTTGGCCCAGTTCAGCCCGTACGCAGACCAGACCAGCTCGGCGGTGTGTGAGTACTCCAAGTGCCGATCCTCGCACGCCCGCCCGCTCAGCGGGACCTTGCCAGGTAGCTGTCGCCCTCGCGCACGATGACCTCGCGGCCCGCGACGAAATCGTTGACAGTGATGCTGTGCTCGATCGCGAAGAAGCGCGAGCCCTTGCAGGTGTCGATGGTGCGCCACTGGGTGCCGCGGACGCTCGCCGACCCGTAGGCGCCGGTGGTCCTGTGGCCGCCGCCGCCGTTGCCGAACAGCTGGCGCTTGGGCTTGCTCTTCTTCCCCTTGCCCCGCACCGGCTTGTTCCTGCAGGAGTTGATCCCGCCGCCCTTGAGGATTGCCTCCGTGATCCGCCCGCCCTCCGCCTGCTGGATCTGGAAGAGGCCCTCCGAGAAGATCGCCGAGCGCAGACGCCCGTGCCGGCCTTCGGACACGATCTCGACAGAGCCATGGGTCGTGTCGATCACGGTGCCGACCGGGATCACCTGATCCGCGGTGAGCGGGATGAACTTCCCATCCGGGCCCCTGATCAAGACCGTGCCCTGGATGTTGTCCACAACAAGGCGCTCATCCTGTTCGGGCTCGAGCGCGGGCGGAAGCGCGTTGACGGTGGTCGTGGCGCTCGACGAGTTATTGGCAGGCGAGGGGTCGCGCTCGTAGGCCGCTGCGCCGGCGCTCGCTTGTGGGGAGCCCGCCTGCGGAGGCGCGGTTACGCCCACTGCGAACGACTCGGACCCGCCCGACGGGGTTTCCGGGTCGGAGCAGGTGACGGTCTGGCTCAGCGCGGTGCAGCGAGCGTCGGCGGCACCCGGCCTGAGCGCCACCCCGGCGGGTAGCTGGAGCGTTGCGACGACGTCGGTGGCCTTCGACGGCCCCGCGTTGAGCACCTGGAGCGTGTAGGCGTAGTTGCTGTTCACCTGAACCGGGCCGGAGTCGGTGAGATTCGTGCTGAGGTCGGCCTCATATGGGCGCAAGGCGAGGGTCACGGGACGCCTGAAGGCGGGGCCGGCCGCGGGCGCGTTGTTCACCGAGAAGAAGGAGCGATCGCCGGAGGCCCGGTCAACCTTGATCACGCCTGGAGCCGCTTCCTGGTTGCCGTCGACGTCGGTGGTCAGAAGATTCCCGTCCTGCTGGACCACCACGCCGCCGGGCTGTCCCATGTCGGGGCCGGCGCTCGAGGAATCGCTGATCACCTGCCGGTGGCCGGTTGCGGGATTCACGCTTTGAATCGAGCCCGTTGCCGATGGCCCGCTGCCCAGATCTGCGACCACGATGTTCCCGTCGCGCTCCAACGCGAGCCCCACGGCGGAGTTCAGGTCCGGCGCACCGCCGCCGGGTGCTGCAGACGGCGACAAGACGGAGCCCGTCCCCGTGCCCGGATCAATCCGGATGAGGTCTGTCTTGTGGAGCGGAGAGTTGTGGTCGAGTACCAGGAGGTCGCCGGTGCGCTCGATGGCCACCGCGACCGGATCACGCAGTGCAAAGCCGAGAGTCGCCGAATCCGCAACGACGTGCCGCGTGCCGGAGGCGGGCTCCACCCTCATGATCTGGCCGTCATTCGCGCTGCTGCCGCCGTTATCCGGGCCCAGGTCGGCGACAAAGATGTCCCCGTTGTCCGCGATCGCCGCAGAGAACGCCGTGTAGAAAGGGTTGCCGGGCGCCCCAGCCACCCCATCCTGGGACAGGACGCTTCGCTGGCCGTTGGCCGGGTTCACACGCAGCAGCTGTTCGCCGTCGGGGGCCACGATTGCGCCGCCCGTCTCGAAGGCCACTCGGCCGGGGCTGTCGTAATCCTCACCGCCCGCGGGGCGGCCGGTCGCCGTGAGGGTCTCACGCGCGCCCGTCACGCCATCCACGGCTATGAGGCCAGGGGTCGCGCCGATGAAATTGATCTCGCCGGCCACCAGGTCCCCAGGATCGACCGATGCCCCGGGCGGTCCTGGCGATGAGACGGTGAGTGCCGCAGTGTCGGTGTTGTCGGCGGGGGTCGCATCCGAGGCCGTCGTAGTGACCGTCGCGCTGGGGTTCGTAGTTCCCGTCTGAGTGGGCTCGAAGGTCACAAAGTCTCCGATGGTTCCCACGCCGGAGAGATAGTCCGGGAAGGCCAGGGGGCAATCGAACAAACCTCCACCCTGGTCGTTGCAGCTGGTGCCGCTGGTCACGGCGGTCGGATTGTCCAGATCGATCCCGAGAGTGACGTTGGGCGCTGTGTCCGGCCCCTTGTTGTGGATGCGCGGGGTGATGGTCACGTCCTGGCCGAGCTCGATCGCGGCCCTATCGGGTCGCAGATTGACCTCGATATCGGCGATCTGGAGGTCGCTTTCGAACACGGCCACCGCACCGCTGAACAGGTAGGTCGTGCCGACATCCAGGCTGCCGTCGCCGGTGACGTCAGCGGCAGCGACGTCAAAGACCTCGCTGGTGTCCTCGGACGGGAACGGAGCCGGGGTGAAGTTGCCGGTCCCGTCACCAAGGAGCGCCCGCAAGCCGCCGCTGCCCGCCCGGTCCGCGCGAACGATGTCGATGTCGCCATCCCCATTCACATCTCCTGGATGAAGAGAGGCGGAGGGCACGTCGAGGTCGCCGTCGTCCGCCGCGAAGCCGGGCGGCAGAGCCGCCTGGCCCGGCACCACCCCGAGGAAATTCCCGGCTGAGACCAGCAGGTCATCGCGGCTGTCGCCGGTGACATCCGCTGCGGCGACTCCAAATGGAGCGTAGCCGTGCGACGTCTCGGTCAGGGTGACCACCGGAGCGAAGTTGCCGTTGCCGTCCCCCTCGGCAACGCTGACCTGACCGGTCGCCTGGCGAGCGGTGGCGACGTCGAGATGGTTGCCCGTCCCCACGAAGTCGCCCACCGCCAGCGAGTCACTGAACTGGTCGTTGGACCGCGTGCCGGCCCCGACCGTGGTTGGGGTGAAGGTCCCGAGGCCGTCGTTCTTGAGGAGCTGCGCATCGTTGGTGGTTCCCGAGACCACGAGATCCTGATCACCATCTTCATCGATATCAGCGGCCTCGACCTGGCTCATACCGCCAGCGATCGGAGTGAGGTCCGGCGCGGCCAGGTTCCCATCGCCATCGTTCCGGTAGAGCGCGATCTGATTTGCGATCGCCAGGACAGCAACCAGGTCGTCTTCGGGGCCGCCGGTCGGATCAAAGTCCGCGAGGACAAGGTCTGTGGGGGCAAGCGGGCTGGTCCTGCTGGACAGAGGCTGGAACTGGCCGGTGCCGGTTCCCCGGCGCACCACGACGTCCCCGTTCGTTCCAGGGTCGTACTCGGCGGCCACCAGGTCGGGGTTCCCATCCCCGTCGAGATTGCCGAACGCCAGGGTTGCCGACGCGTTCACATTGTCCCCGATCGGCCAATCCGGATAGCTGATCGAGTAGCTCTGGACGAAATCGCCGTCGATGGCCAATGCCTCCTGCACGGCAGCCAGTGGCGCGACGAGCGCAATCGCTCCCGCCAGCAGTCGCCTTCGGAAAGTCATTCAGCCGCCTCCATGCCGCAAGGGTGCCCTATCTGCCCGACTCGGAGTGTAGGCCTGCTCACAGAGACGGAACGTCGCCCGCGTGGCTGAGCGGCCGACAGCCCGGCGCCCCGGACCCAAACGCCCCTACGTATTGGTGTAAAGCGGCCCGTCGCCGCCCTCGGGCGCCGTCAGGCGCCCGCCCTTCGCGGTAATCGCTCCGCACTGCACGCAGTTGGTGTAGTTGACGATCACGTCGACGTTGCCCGTCTCCGGGGCGTCCTCCGGGATCTCGTACACGCCCGCGGGGCACATCCACTTCCAGGTTTCGGCGATCTCCCGCGGCACATCGGTCTGCACGCGGATGTGGTTGGGCGCGTCATCGCGGGTCGCGTTGCCCGAGATGAAGACGCTCGAGAGCTTGTCGAAGATGTACTTGTTGTCGGGCTTTGGGTACTTCTGCGAGGTCTTGCCCATGAACATCTTGCGCTGGTCCTGGCGATGCCAGGGCAGGCGGACGGGCAGCTTGCCCTTGGTCGCGATGAAGAAGTTGACCAGCGGGCCGCCGATGAAGAAGCCCTTGGAGAAGGGCTGGCGGGTATTGCGCACCTCCCACAGCTCCTTGCCGACCGCCGACTCCTCGATGGCGTCCTCGTATGAGCTGAAGTCGTTCGAGCCGGCCTTGAGGCCCTTGTAGATGGCCTCCGCGGCCTGGATGCCCGAGTTGTTGCTGTGGTGGACGCCCTTGAGCGCAAAGGTGTCGACCATGCCGCCGGCATCGCCGACCAGCACCGCTCCTGGCATCGAGAGCTTGGGCATGGACCAGTAGCCGCCGCCCGGAAGCGCCTTGGCGCCCCAGCTCACGCGCTCGCCGCCCTCGAGGATCTCCTTGACCAGCGGATGCGTCTTGAAGGTCTGCAGCAGGTCGTGGCAGG
>JAXDIE010000116.1:0-4190 GCA_034664165.1 Thermoleophilaceae bacterium
CCTGCTCTTCGGCCGAAGAGCGGAACGTCAGGCTCGAGATCTTGGTGAGCCCGTCGACGATCCCGGCGATCTCGCTCCCGAACTCCTTCGCGATGTCCTCGGTGCGGACGTCCGAGTCCTCCACCACGTCGTGGAGCAGCGCCGCGGCGATCGTGGTGCTGTCGAGGAGCTGCTCGGCCAGGATGAGCGCCACCCCGATGCTGTGGGAGACGAAATCCTCGCCCGACATCCGCTTCTGCCCCCGGTGCGCGGACGCGCTGAAGCGGAGCGCGCGCTCGATCAGGTCGAGATCGAGCCGATCGGCGTGACGCTCGAGCACCGCCCGGAGATCGGGCGCGAGGTCAGGCAAGGTTCCGGTCACAGCAGGCCGGCAGTGGCGAAGCTCACGAAGCGGTCTCCGGCGATGATCACGTGGTCGTAGAGCGGCAGATCCAGCAGGCGTCCCGCGGCCGACAGTTGTTGCGTGACCGCCCGGTCCTCCGCCGAGGGGGTCGGATCCCCGCTCGGGTGATTATGGACGACGATGATCCCCGCCGCGGCTTCCGCTATCGCGGCGCGGAACACCTCTCGGGGATGCACCAGGGAGCTATTGAGCAGGCCGCGGGTGACCAGCACCTCCCGCAGGACCTGGCTCTGACTGTCGAGCGCGAGGAGATGAAATTCCTCGACCTGCAGGTCGCGCAGCCTACTTTGAAACAGGCGGGCGACGTCCTCGGGTTCCCGGATCCGGAGCACCGGCGGACGCTCTTCGCGGGCCAGGCGGGCACCCAGCTCGAAGGCGGCGAGCAGCCGGGCCGCCTTGGTGGGCCCGACGCCGTGAGCCCGGAGCAACTCGGCGCCCGGCCTTCGCGCCAGCCGCCGGAGGGACCCGTCCCCGACATTCAAAAGCCCGCCGGCCACCTCCAGGACGTCCGAGCCGCCAGCACCTGTCCCTAACAGGATGGCGAGAAGTTCGGCGGTCGTCAACGCGGCCGCGCCCAGGGACCAGAGGCGCTCCCGGGGTCGATCGGCGTCCGGGGTGGCGGGAAGGGACAGGGGCATCGGTCGAAGGTAGGACCGGCGGGCGCCCCGGAGGTGCCATTACACTGCTGCGAACAATGAACTTACGCCTCACGCCTCCCGCAGGGCGACTCGCCCACAGCCCTACTTCTTGACCGCAAACACCTTGGCGTCCACCGAGTCGTCGCCCAGGAAGACGACCACCTTGTAGGTCCCCGGTTTCAACCCCTTCGGCTGCGCCAGCGAGAAGGCGACACTCCCATCCGTACCCTGGACCGGCTCGGACGTCTGTTGCACGATCTCGCCCCCCTGCGATCGCCAGGCAGCGGTGACCTTGCTCGCCCCGACCGACCCTTCGGTTGCCACCGAGAGGTACACGGTATCCTGCGGGGCGAATTGAAAGGTGGGCTCCATGACCCGGTTCCCCACCCCAAGCCGCTTCCCGATCATCGACATCGAGACTCGCCGCTCAGCCGGCTTGGCCGCCATCGCTTTCGCCGAATCGGCCTGCCTGCCGGATTCCTCGGCACGTGACCTGTCAGACTCGCCGCATGACCCGAGGAGCGCCACCATTACTACCGACGACGCTGTGACCAGCAACGCGTGCGTCATAGAGACCTCCGTTCGCGCAAATGCGTGCCAGGTACCAGACACGATGCGGCCCTCCGCTCAGGCTGTCAACGGAGGGCCGCGTGTCGCTGGATTCACCGCGGGAGCCCGGTCGGTTACCGCCCCACCCCATGACACTTCTTGTACTTCTTCCCCGACCCGCACGGACACGGATCGTTTCGTCCCACCTCCGGCACGGCCGCGGCCGCCCGGGCGAGGGGTCCGTGCGAGCTGGTCAGCGTCGGCGTGGGCCCGCCGGGGGGCTGTGGGGCCACCCGCGGCGGGGTCCCCATGAACAGATCGTCGGCCCCGCTGGTCGGCGCGGACTGGTGCGCGATGGCGGTCGGCGGTGGCGGCGGCGGGGCCCGCGGCGGCTCGGGGCGGTCCGCGCTGACCTGGATCTTGAGGAACTGCTCCGTGAACGTCGACTGGATGTCGTGCATGAGGTCCTCGAACATCTCGAAGGCCTCGCGCTTGTACTCCACCAGCGGGTCCTTCTGGCCCCACGCCCGGTACTGGATGGCGTTCCGAAGCTGGTCCAGGTCGTACAGGTGGTCCTTCCAGCGCTCGTCCAGCACGTTCTGCATCACCGACGAGAGCACCTGCGCGTCCACGTCGGGGATGCCGACGCTGCGGCCGAACTCGGCCAGGTACTCGATCTTCCGGCGGAAGCTCTCCTCGCCTTCGGCCTTGGCCAGCTCGACCATCCGGTCGATGGAAGGCGTCGCCTCGGCGTCGGTGAGACCGTCCACGGTGACCAGGAACTGCAGCGTGAGCGCTTCACGCAGCCCGCCCCGGTCCCATTCCTCGGCCCGCTCTGTGGTCGCGAGGAACATGGTGATGGTGCGCTCCAGCGCCGCCTCGATCATCCGGCGCGCCTCGGCCTTGAGCTCCTCGCCCCGCTCGAGCGCGAACAGGCGGAGCGAGTAGATCACCTCGCGCTGCTGGTTCATCACGTCGTCGTATTCGAGCAGCCGCTTCCGGCTCTGGAAGTTCTGCAGCTCGACCCGCTTCTGGGCCTGCTCGATGGCCCGGGTCACCAGGCCGCCGGTGATGACCTCGCCCTCCTCCGCCCCGCTCTTGTCCATCCAGCGCGCGATGCGGTCCGACCCGAACAGCCGCATCAGGTCGTCCTCGAGCGAGAGGAAGAAGATGGTCTGCCCCGGGTCGCCCTGGCGGCCGGAGCGGCCGCGGAGCTGGCGGTCGATGCGGCGCGACTCGTGGCGCTCGGTCCCGATGATCTGGAGTCCGGCCTCCGGCAGCTCCAGATCCAGCGTCTGGTCGAGTTTGATGTCGGTGCCGCGGCCGGCCATGTTGGTGGCGATCGTGATGGCCGCCCGCTGCCCGGCTCCGGCGACGATTTCCGCCTCGCGCTGATGGTACTTGGCGTTCAGCACTTCGTGCTTGAGGCCCCGCCGCTTGAGCTGGCGCGAGAGGGTCTCCGAGATGTCCACGTTCACCGTGCCGATCAGGATCGGCCAGCCGAGCGCGTGCAGCCGCTCGATCTCGGCGATGATCGCGTCGTGCTTTTCCTTGCGGGTCTTGTAGATCCGGTCGGCCTGGTCGGCGCGGCGCACCGGCCGGTGGGTCGGAATGACGCTCACCTCGAGCCCGTAGATCGAGTAGAACTCGGTCTCCTCGGTCTCGGCGGTGCCGGTCATGCCGGCCAGCTTGTCGTACATCCGGAAGTAGTTCTGAATCGTGATGGTGGCGAAGGTCTGGGTCTCGCCCTTGACCTGCACCTGCTCCTTGGCCTCGACCGCCTGGTGCAGGCCGTCGGCCCAGCGGCGGCCGGTCATGATGCGGCCGGTGAACTCGTCCACGATCAGCACCTGGCCGTCCTGCACCAGGTAGTCCACTTCCTTTTCGTACAGCACGTGCGCCTGCAGCAGCTTGTGGATGACGTGGAGCTTTTCGCTCTTGATCGCGTAGTCGGACTCGACCGCGCGGCGGCGCTCGATCCGGTCGTGCGGGGACAGCTCCTCGTCCTTGTCGATCCGATGGATCTCCTCCGAGATGTCCGGCACCAGGAACAGCTCGGGGTCGTCGGGCGACATGGCCTCGGCGCCACGATCGGTCAGATGGACCGAGTGGCCCTTCTCGTCGAGAACGAAGTAGAGCGTGTCCTCGAGGTCCCGCATCCGCTGCTGCTTCATCGGCAGCTTGCGGTCGGCGATGGCGTCGAGCTCCATCCGCTGGACCAGCTGCTTGATCCCGGTCTCGTTCAACATCTTGAGCAGCCGTTTGTTCTTCGGCATGCCCAGCTGGGCCTGGTACAGCTTGAGCGCCGCCTCCTGCCGGGTCTTCTCGTCCGTGAGCAGCTTCTCGGCTTCCGCCAGCAGGGTGTTGACCACGCCGGTCTGCTTCCGCACCAGCTCGGCCACCTGCCGATTGGACCGCCCATAGCTGTCGTCCGTCTCGTTCCCCACGGGGCCGGAGATGATGAGCGGCGTGCGCGCCTCGTCGATGAGGATGTTGTCCACCTCGTCGATGATCGCGTAATTGAGCGGCCGCTGGCATTGCTGCTGATACGGCGGGTAATTGGCATCCCCCCAGCGCGCGGGCTTCATGTTGTCGCGCAG
>JAXDIE010000137.1:0-5249 GCA_034664165.1 Thermoleophilaceae bacterium
CTTCGCCATGCTGGCAGGGTCCTTCCCGGCTGAGCGCGCGCCCTCGTCGAACTTGGCAAAGATCCCTTCGATCTTCTCCAGGGGAGCGCCGACGGTGATGATGCCGTCACAGAAGGCGCCCGTCTTCCTTGCGGTGATGGGCCCGGCCGTGGCCACATAAATCGGTGGTGGAGTGGGCGGTAACGTCCACAGCCGTGTCGTCTCGAGGGAGAAGTAGGCCCCCGCGTGTTTGACGTCCTTGCCCGTGAAGAGTTTCTGGATGATCTCGATGGCCTCGAACATCATGGCAATGCGTTGCGGAGCCTCGGGCCAGTACTTGCCGACGATGTGTTCGTTGAGGGCTTCACCGGAGCCGAGGCCAAGCCAGTGTCGACCTGGGTACATGCACTCGAGCGTGGCTGCCGCCTGGGCGACGATCGCCGGGTGGAATCGGAACGACGGGCAGGTGACGCCGGGTCCGAGGTCGCCGACAGTATGCTCGCCGATCGCGGTGAGCACGTTCCACACGAACGAGGCCTGGCCCTGCTGCGGGACCCACGGCTGGAAGTGGTCGGCCGCCATGACGCCGGAGAAGCCGTTCTCCTCCGCAGCTTTGCAGAGCTGCACGACCTCACTGGGATGGAACTGTTCGAGCATGGCGGCGTAGCCGATGGTCGCAGGGCTCATGGCTGTCCTTTCTCGTGGGTGGTTGGCAGGCGATGGCTGGGCGTCGGGACGAGGTCGTACAGCGTGGTGCGCTGTCGCGTCGGCCGGCCGATCCCCTCGGCGATCGCAACCAGCTCGGCAGCAGATTTCGCAGATCCGTGCTCGGACCCGGCCATGCGCGAGATCGTCTCTTCCATCAGGGTTCCGCCGAGGTCGTTGGCGCCGCCGCGCAGCAGCTGACGGGTCCCTGCCACTCCGAGCTTCACCCAGGAGCACTGGATGTTGTCGATCCGACCATGCAGCATCAGGCGGGAGACGGCGTGCACCGCCCGGTTGTCGCGCATGGTGGGCCCCGGCCGAGCGATCCCAGCGAGGTAGATGGGGGCGTTATGGTGAATGAATGGCAGCGGAACAAACTCGGTGAAGCCGCCGGTTTCGTCCTGAATCCGGGTCAGCACCCTGAGGTGCGCCACCCAGTGGGCCGGCTTGTCCACGTGGCCGTACATCATCGTTGAGCTCGAGCGGATACCCAGTCGATGAGCCGTCGTCACCACGTCGACCCACACGCTTGCAGGCAGCTTTCCCTTCGTCAGAATCCATCGGATGTCGTCATCAAGGATCTCCGCGGCCGTCCCCGGGATGCTGTCGAGACCTGCGTCCTTCGCCGATTGGAGCCAGTCACGTAGCGCCATCCGCGAGAGGGAGACCCCATGCATGATCTCCATGGGAGAGAAGGCGTGCAGATGGATGCTGGGGGCGCTCCGCTTGACCCGCCGTGCGAGCTCGAAGTAGGCGGTGTCGCGCAGGTCCGGCGAGATCCCGCCCTGCATGCAGATCTCTGTCGCGCCGAGGTCCCACGCCTCAGCGACCCGCTCGCCGACCTGCTCCAGGGACAAGGCGTAGGCGTCGGTGTCTGTCCGTCGTTGGGCGAAGGCACAGAAGCGACAGCCGACGTAGCAGATGTTGGTGAAGTTGATGTTCCGATTGATGACGTACGTGACCTCGTCGCCAACCGTGTCCTGGCGCACTTCGTCGGCCAGGCGGCACACCTCGTCGAGTGCGCGCCCGTCGGCAGTCAGCAGGGTCATTGCTTGCTCGTCCGTCAAGTCGGCGGGGGCGTCCGCCGCGCGCCGGAGAGCGGTCCGTACATCCGACTCCAGGCGCGGCGGTGCGGACCCGTCCCGCAGAGCGCTCGCCTCGCGCAGGCTACCCCAGTCGCCGTACACGTCGGCGAAGTCGCTGCGACGGTCTGTGCTCCTCCCGATTGTGTCGATCTCGCTGTGCAGCTCCACTCGCCCCTGCGGCAGCTGCTCGGCGTTCGACGCCTGCCAAGGTCTTCCCCGCGGCTGGGCGCCTGCGGCCACGAGTCCGGTGGTTCCATCTGCGAGGGCGTGCACGTGAGGTGCCACCCGCGCGTCCACCCACGGCTCTCCTCGGCGGACGAACTCCGGTTGCACGGTCAGGCGCTCGACGAGCGCGAAGCCGCTGGCCGCCGTGAGCGCCCGGAGGCGGTCGATCGGCGGCCAGGGGCGCTCTGGGTTGACGTGGTCGGGTGTCACTGGCGAAACCCCACCCCAGTCGTCGACGCCTGCCTTCAGCAGCAGGCCACATTCTTCGGGATCGACCAGGTTCGGTGGCGCCTGGATTCGAACCTGGGGGCCGAGGACGATCCGTGCCACCGCGATGACCGCTCGATACTCCTCCAGCTCCAGATCCGGTGCCGCCGCCATGGCGGTGGACGCCTTGGCCCGGAAGTTCTGGATGATCACTTCTTGGATGCCGCGGTATTGTCTGGAGACCCGCCGGATCGCGAGGAGAGACTCGGCCCGCTCCTCCGCCGTTTCGCCGATGCCGATGAGCAGTCCGGTGGTGAAGGGGATGGAGAGCCGGCCGGCATCCTCGAGAACCCGGAGTCGAACGGCGGGCTCCTTGTCGGGGCTTCCGTGGTGCGGCCCACCCGGCTCGGCCCAGAGCCGTGTCGATGTGGTCTCGAGCATCATCCCCATGCTCGGTGCAACCGGCTTAAGCCTCTGCAGTTCGGTCCAACTCATCACGCCCGGGTTCAGGTGCGGCAACAGGCCGGTCTCCTCGAGGACGAGGATCGCCATCGCTCGGACGTACTCGAGTGTGGTTTCGAAGCCTCGGTCGCCCAGCCACGCCTGTGCTGCCGGCCAGCGCTCCTCCGGCCGGTCGCCCAGCGTGAACAAGGCCTCCTTGCAGCCCAACGCGGCCCCGCGACGGCAGAGGTCGAGCACCTCCTCCGGGGGCATGAACAGACCAACGCCCTGCGACTTCAGCGCTCCGGGGTTCGCCACGAAGGTGCAGTAGTGACACCGGTCCCGGCAGAGCCGGGTCAGCGGTATGAACACCTTGGGCGAGTAGGTGATGGCCGCCGGCCGGCCCAGATCTCGCAGCCCGACATCCCGGACCGCGGCAGCCGTCGCGCAAAGCTCGTCGAGGGCCTCACCACGCAGGTGAAGAAGCTCCGTGCACTCCGCGGTGTTCAGCGCGACCGCATCACGCGCACGGCGTAGGGCCCGCCGCGCAGCCGATGTCTGGATCATAAATCCAGAGTACACATCTACATCGATGTGTGGCCAGGGCGCAGGCTCCAGACGGTCGCAATGAGCGCGGCCGAGGCGAAGGCACTGCCGACGAACAGCCAGCCCCACGCATAGCTCTCGGTCGAGTCGACCAGGGCACCGAAGCTGAGGGGGCCGATGACGAAACCCCAGTAGAAGGCGCCGACCACCGCAGCCGACGCACGCCCGCGAAGCTCGTCGCGTGCGCTGCGCACTATGGCGAGCATGCCGATGGAGTTCCAGGCTGTGGCGCTGATGCCGGCCAGAGCTGCTCCGGCCCACGCCAGGGCGACCCCCCAGCGTTCGGCGAGGACGATCAGGATCGTTGCCATTACGGCGCCCAACGCCATCCCGCCGAGGCTCTGAGCGACCGGCGTGGACACGCGGTCCGCCCGCCATCCCCAGGCAATGCGCACGATCACGCCGAGACCGCCGATCACCGCCGTCAGCAGGCCGGCCCGCACCGAGGGTTCGTCGAGTCGCTCCACCGCAAAGAGCGGAAGGTAGGCACCCAGAGCGGAGGAGCCGCATCCGATGAAGAACCCGTACGGCGCCAACCAGCGTGCTGCCGCTGGCAGGTCCTTGCGCCGGGACGGGGACGAGCGGGGGCTCGGGCGGGATGACGGACCGGGCGGGTGGCTCAGGACCCGAACCGCGTAGCCGGCGGCCGGTACGGCCGCGGCCCCGAGGACAGCGGTGCGCCAGCCCCACAGCGCGGCCAGTGCCGGCAGCGCGGCGCCGCCCACGAAGATCCAAGCCTGTACGCCGGACTGCTTGACGCCGGTGACCAGGCCCTGCCGATTCGGTGACGCGGCGGTGGCCACGACTTGGTTCGTCACGGGGTTCGCCACGGCAACTCCCACACCACCGGCGAGTGCCAATGCCACGAGGACCTCGGAGGAGGGTGCGAGTGCGACGCCGAGCGCAGTGAGCACCGCAAGGGCGAACAGTAGATCCAGTACTCGTCGTGGATCGAACCGGTCCACCATCCGTCCGCCGATCGGCGAGAGCAAGGCACCGGTCAGATAGAGAGCCGTCGTGAGGGCGCCGAGTTCCGACCGACTGATCGTCAGGTCTGCGACGAGGAACGGGCCGAGCGCTCCGAAGACAACTTGCAGCAGGATGCCGGCCGACATCGCCAGGGTAAGCGAGGCGCCGAGCAAGATCGGCCGCGCGGCTCGCGGTGGACCTTGCAGATCGGGCTCGCGGCCCCCACCGCGCGGTCGCCTGATCACGGGAGCTTCGATGCACCAGGGGTGCGGTTGAGGCGCTGCGCGGGAGCCGGCATCGCTTGTCTAGGCCTCACCGGACCCAGCAGGCTGCCCAATGCCCGGGGGCTCGAAGCTCGAGGGGTGGCTCATCGACGGCGCACCGCGGCTGAGCCAGTGGGCAGCGGGTGTGGAATCTACAGCCGGTCGGTGGATTCATGGGGCTGGGAACCTGGCCGGAAAGCACGATCCGTTGACGCGTGCTGTCGGTATCGAGCACCGGGATCGCGGACAGCAGCGCTTCCGTGTACGGGTGACGGTGGTCGTTGAAGATGTCATCGCGCCCTGCGATCTCCACGAGTTTTCCGGCATACATGATGGCGATCCGGTCCGACACCTGGCGGACGATCGAGAGGTCGTGGGTGATAAACAGGTAAGTGAGTCCGAGCTTGTCCTGCAGGTCCTGCAGCAGGTTAATGATCTGTGCCTGGATGGAGACGTCGAGGGCGGACACCGGCTCATCGGCTACGACGAAGTCAGGATTGTTCGCGAGGGCTCGCGCGATGGCGATGCGCTGCCGCTGGCCGCCGCTGAAGGCATGAGGATGCCGATTGGCGCTGTCGTGTGGCATGCCGACTATGTCCAAGAGCTCGATAACTCGGTCGTAGACGTCGCGCGGACGCCGGGCCACTCCGTGCACGATCATGGGTTCGGCGATGACATCGAGGATGCGCATCCGGGGATTCAGACTGCCGTAGGGATCCTGGAACACCAGCTGCATGTGACGTCGGAGCCGCCGCAGCTCTTCGCCCTG
>JAXDIE010000142.1:0-5254 GCA_034664165.1 Thermoleophilaceae bacterium
CACGCCATCTCCATCGCGCAGGCCTTCGAACGGCTCCGCTCCCACGCCCGTTCCAGCCAGGCGCCAATCCGCTCGGTTGCGGCCGCGGTGGTCGAGCTCGGTCTTCGCTTGGACGCGCCGGGACCCGGCGCCGAACGTGAACGGCGCATCCCAAGGCGCCGGCCGACGGCCACGACCGAGCATCGGCGTCAGCTCGACTCCGGCCTGCCGGCCGCCCCGATGACAAGGGGTGAGCACATCTGCGCGCTGTACTCAGGTGCCGATGAACGCGACGCGCTCATCGCTCCGTACCTCCACGCCGGTCTGGCAGCTGGCGACAAGTGCGTGTCGATCGTCGAGGCCGCCGACCAATCCTCGTTGGTCGATGCCATGGCCAACGGGCTTGATCTCGATGCGGCCGCCGAGTCCCAGCAGCTGGAGTTCTGGACAGGTGCGCAGAGCTATCTGATCCGTGGAGGCTTCTCTACGGACGCGATGATGGGGTTCTGGAGCGCTCGACGCCGTGATGCCTTGAACGGCGGCGGCTACCGGTTCCTCCGCAGTGCCGGCGATGCGTCGGGCGTGGCCGCGCTGGCCGAGGACTTCGATGAGTTCGCCGTGTACGAAACGGAGATGAACCGCCTGGTCGCCCAGCAACCGCAGACCGTTCTCTGCCTCTACGACCTCAGGATCTTCGGCAGCAACGTGGTCGGGGAGGTTCTGCGAACCCATCCCAGGGTGCTCCTCGGGGGTGCGGCCGTCGACAGTCCGCGGTATCTCACACCCGATGAGTACATCCAGGCGCGGGGTGACCGCATTCAGGGGTGGTCAGCGCTGACGACATCTGAACGTCAGCTCGCCCGGCACGCCGCCCAGGGCGCCAGTGCGAGCGCCAGAGATCTGGAGTCGCTCTATCGGAAGTTGGAGATCAGCTCCCGCGACGAGCTGACGACGGTGACGACGGAACATCGGGACCGACCCTGACGGGCGCGACGGCTACTCCCGCATGGCCTGCAGCGTCTGCCACGCCCGAGTCGCCAGCTGCAGGTTGAAGCGGGTATCGGGGTCAGTGGTGTCGTGGCCTGACACCTCTCGGAGGCGTTGTAGCCGGTAGCGAAGCGTGCTCCGGTGCAACGAGAGGGCGGCCGCGGTGGCGTCGTAGCTGCCGCCACACTCGAGGAACGCGCTCAGCGTGGCCACCAGCTCGGAGCCCTTGCGAGCGTCGTAGTCGATGAGCAGACCGAGCCACTGGCGCACGAAGCCTTCGATCGATGCACTGTCCGGGACCTCTGAGAGCACGCGGTAGACGCCGAGCTCCTCGAAGACGGTGACCTGGCCGCGGCCGGCTGATTGACGTTGCATCTTCAGCGCGAGCCGGGCTTGGCGCTGCGAGGTTGGGAACTGGGCCGGGGTGGCGCAGGCGCAGCCCACGCCGATTCGGCACATGCCGCCGCCCAGCTCGTCCACGATCCGGTGCCGGAAGGCCTCCCAATCCTGGTCGGCATCGGAGAGCACCACGACGCCCTCGGCGCGTTCCACCAGCAGTGTGCCGACGCGCTCGTCTCTGGCCGCCCGGCGAACAGCATCGAAGAGCCCCTCGCTCCGGCCGGGAGGGGCGCGGCCCTCGACGACGAGAACTCGATGTGGACGGCCGAGGTCATAGCCGATCGCATCGGCCCGATTGAGGACGCTCTCGCTGTTGGTCCCAACCAGCAGCTCCTCGACCAGGTCCCTCCGTAGCCGCAGCTCGGACTCAGCGAGGTTGCGCAGGTGGGCCAGCTCGAGGGCGAGCACTGTGGCGCCGTGCTCGACCGCGACTTGGTCGGCCTCGCTGGCCGTGCCCCCCGGGTCGATCAGGGCGATCACTCCCATCACTTCCTCACCGGCGCGGGCCAGGGCAATCAGACGGTCGCGCTGGCGAACGGCATGGCTGCTGCGGAACGCCCTTGTGAGCAGCGCCTCTCGCTGGCGGACGGGCTTCTTGGGGTACGGATCAGGGCGACCGGGGCCGGCCCACGCGCCCAGGTTCCCGTAGCGGTCCTCGACTGCAACCGGGAGGCCGGTGAGCTCGTGTACGGCGGCGGCGATGCCCTCACGGCCTTGGCCGGCGAGGGCGATGTCTGTCAGGCGCTCATGGATCGTGATGCTCTGCTGCAGCGCGCCCATCGAGTCCTCGAGCGCGAGGTTGGCAGTCCGCAACTGGTCAGCGGTGGCGCGTTCTCTCGCGTGAAGCCGGGCGTTGGCGAGCGAGACGCCCGCCTGCTGGGCCAACACGCTGAGCACGAACTGATCGTGATCTGGGGGCTCGTCGTCAGCCGAGATCACGAGGTGTCCGGACACTCCCTCCAGACTGGTGAGGGGGAAGCCCCAAGCCCACGCGGTCCCCTGGATGCTCAGACGGCCGCCGCCTGGCCCGAGCGAAACGATCTGCGCCTCGAGCTCGGCATCCCACGCCTTTTGGTCACGTCCGCTGCTGATGAAGTGGCCATCGACGTAGACCCCCCTTGCGTGGCAGTCCGAGAAGGACGGTACCGACGACATCGCCAGCCGGAGGATGGCGCCCTCGTCACTGTTCCTCGTCATCACCATGGCGAGGACGTGAAGGGCGCGAAACGACGACAGCTGCTCCCGCATGGCGATGTCGGGAGGTCGGCGGGTCAGCGGGAGCTGATCAGCTTCGGGAGGCGAGGAACTCGTCTGGTTCGACGTCGTAGAGGACCTCCAGCAAGGCGGGCCAGCCCCCGCATCTTCCCATGAGGAGCCGGGCAGGGCCAGAGAAAACCCGGCCTGGCAGCGCGAAGGATGGAGAGGAATTGGACCTGGGCGGCTCAGGTTTCGAGACGAGAGGAAGCAGACACTGACGACATGGCCTCGGGAATCCCTGGGCCGGTTGGGATTGGGGGAGTCGTCATGCTGGCTACTGCGACACCGGATGGTAGGACCATCCAGCGCAGCGAAGAGGTGGCAACGATGATGTCGCTGGTGCTGGGCGGCGAGCCCGAGCGGGCTGTCGGCATGGCGTCGGCCGCGCTTCAGGCCGAACTGACCCCGGATGCGGCCTCCGCGGCCCAGCTCGCACGCCTGGTTGGACTCGTCGCCATTGACGACCTCGCGGCCGCTCGGGAGGTGATCGGCTCGATGCTGGCTGGCGGCGATCATCTCAGCGGGGACGCCGTGCTCGCGACTGCGCTCACCGCCATGGCGTTCTCGGTGTGGGACGCGGCCCGGGCCGCCGACGGGCTGTCGCTGCTCCGGGCCGCGACCCGCCGAGCCGACCGGGCGCCGAGCGGCGGGGCTCAGCCCTATCCACGTCTCCACTTGGCCGCTGCGTTGACCGCACTCGGGTATCACGATGAGGCGGCGGAGACGATCGACGAGTGCGCCGCCGAGATCGCGAAAAGTGGGGACGTGCTCTGGAGCGCGGGCCCGCACGTCCGGCGTGCTGTTCTCGACGTGGCCCGCGGCCGGCCGGACGATGCTGTCGTGGCCGCCACTGACGCGCTGGAGCTCTGTGATCAGCTCGGCACCCGGTTCTTCACGCCGGCGGCCGCGGCCGTGCTGGTCGAGGCCGCCCTGTTGAGCGGCGACGTCAGCGAGGCCGTGCGCCAGATGGGTGTGGTCCGGGCCGCGCTCCCGAGCAATCGGGCCGCCGTCTCCCCCTGTTCCTTGCTCTGGCTCGAGGCCCGGCTGGCCCAAGCCATGGGAGCATCCACGTCCGCCGCCGTCCACGCCCTCTACGAACGCCTGATCTCCCACGCCCGGCTCTTGCTTGATGAGCCGGCCGCCGCCGCGTGGCTCGTCCGGGCTGCACTCGCAGACGGCGACGAGGACAAGGCCGAGCTGGTCGCGCGGGCGGCCGACCTGGGCGCCATCAGCAATCCGGAGCACCCGGCGCTGGTGGCCGCCGCCGCCCATGCCAGAGGTCTCATCCAAGGCGATCCGGGGCAGGTGGCCGGGGCGGCCCACCTCTACCGCCGACCGTGGGCGAGCGCGTGGGCGTTCGAGGACGCGGCCGCGCTGCTGGCCGCTTCGGGCGACCGGGCGGCGGCCCGCCAACGGCTCGAAGAGGCTGCTCGGATCTTCGAGGCGGTGGGTGCGCTGAACGACCGGGCTCGGGTGAGGCGACGGACGGCTGAGCTGGCTTTGAACCGCTCAGCCACGTCGAGCGGGCGGCCGCTGCAGGGCTGGGGCAGCCTCACCGACACGGAGCGGCGAGTGGCCGAGGCTGTGTCGGAGGGCCTGACCAACGCCGGCGCCGGCGACCGGCTGTATCTGTCCCGCCACACGGTCGACTTCCACCTGCGCCAGATCTACCGCAAGCTGGAGATCCGCTCGCGCGTCGAGCTCGTGCCCTACGTGCTCGGTCACGCCAGCTGATGGGGTGTCCTGCGCTCGTAAAGGTCAAGAACGCGTCTTCGCGCCCGATCACGCCGTAGAAGAACGTCGCCCAGGACCCAGCGCGGCGGACGATCGCCCGGGCGTCCAGGTGTCGAACGGCACCGATCGGGCCGCGAAACGCATCGCGGGCAGGCTCATGGGCGGGCCGCCGTTGCCACCAACGCGGTGTTCGGCTCGCTGTCTTGGGCGGAGGGCGGAGGCGCATCCAGGGTGGAGAGGAGGGCATCCATTCGTTCGAGCAACGCCCAGGTCGCACGGCGGCGCTCGCCGATGGCATCGATCGAGTGGGTGCTTCTCATCTCCCCAACGGTGCGCCCGACGGGGCCTGGACGTATCCCGCGATCGCGTGGACAATCTGCCTCGCAGGGAGCTAGCCCTCCGGGTAGTCGATCCGCCAGACGCTGCGGCCGAAGGTGGCCGCCGTGAGCGTTCCGGTGGGGGCGTGGTAGCGCACGTCCAGCACCGGAGCGAGCGGTAGGTTTGCTCCCAGCTGCAACCATGACGCGCCCGCATTCCGACTGAGGAACACGCCGACGTCAGTCGCCACGACCAGGTCGTCGCCAATCAAGACCACGTCGTTGACCGGCGCCGAAGGGAGCCCGACGCTGATGTTGTCCCAGGTGACGCCGCCGTCCTTCGTCCGGACGAGATGGGCGGTGTCGGCGCCGTTGCGGAAGCCAGAGAACGACGCGTAGGCCACCGCCGCGTCCCGCGAGTCGACTGCGACCCGTGTCACCCAGGTGGCAGGCAAGTCCGGATCAGACATGCGGGTCCAGGTTCCGCCGAGGTCCTTGCTCGTCCAGAGGCGGCCGTCGTCGGTGCCGGCGTACAGCACCCTTTCATCGCTTGTTCCGGCCGCCACCGCGGTGATCGTGCC
>JAXDIE010000165.1:0-6717 GCA_034664165.1 Thermoleophilaceae bacterium
CGATTGCCGGCCTGGCCCTGGCGGGCTGTGATCCCGCATATCAGATCTATGTGGTGAACGAGCGGGCCCATTGGGTCTTGGTCGTCGTTGAGTACGAGGACGCGGGAAGTCAGCGCACCTCGTACAAGGTCCCAGAGCACTCCGAGGGACTAACGATTAGTGGCATTGGATACCTGACTGGCCGCGTTCTGGTGTTCGACCCGGTCGCTTGCGACGTGCTCGGGCAGACTGCTGTCATGGACCTCAGCAGGGTCACCGTACGGGTTCCCGCATCGGGACAGGCTGTGCTCGAGGAGTCGATCTCACACCCCGACGTGGTGGAGATTCCTGTCTACAGCGGGGGCGGCGGTTGCTTCCTCCCGGTTTCAAACTGAGGCATTACCCGCTTCCGGCTAACGGACCGGCGATCGCGGCCGCTGGGCGACGGCAGAGACCAGCGCCGTCGGCGGATGGCGCCCTGGAGTCGCCGTTCAGCTTCAACTCCGTTCACGCTCCGTAGAAGATTGCGCATCACCGCGTCCGCCACGAGCCGACTGGCGGTGCCAGGTCGCCGAAGCCGGAGGCGGGGGGCAGGGCGCAGGCCCACAAGAGTCGCGCGCCAGCCGGCCGCGCCGTCCGGCTGCGCCAGGTCGGCGGCGTGCCTCCGCGTCCGCCACCAGCTGGCCGGCTGTGGTCCTGTGGCGGGACTGCGGCCCACCTGAGCGACGCCCGCGCGATCGGCTCCGAGTGCGCGAATCGGATCCCAGCGAGCGTGCGAAAAAGGGGCTTGCGCTGCATTGTCCTGTATGTCTATTATTCCGCTGGACTTAGCCGAGTCGCTCTGGAAGCGCATGGGTCGGAACTCCGAGGGGATACCGGGCCCGCGAGAACCAGCCAGCTCAACAGGCACGACGGCGTCACCGTCGAGCCACACGTTCATCGAAGGAGACACTCTTGGTCCGCAAGCTGCTCACCGTTCCGGTCGCATTGACGCTGTCGCTCGCCGTTGTCGCGGCCGCCTGTGGAAGCGGCGCAACCACGGCCCCGGCAACCTCCGGAAACGGCACGCCTGCCGGCAGCAGCGGCTCTTCCGCGGCGCCCGGCGGCAGCCCGACCGCGCCCGGCGGCTCGTCCGCGGCGCCCGGCGCCACCCCGACCGCAACACCCTTCCAAGCTGCGGCCGGCGCCGTGACGCTGGTTGCCTACTCCACGCCCAAGGCCGCGTATGACGCCATCACCCCGCTCTGGCAGGCAACGCCCGACGGCAGCGGCGTCGAGGTCGAGAGCTCGTACGGTGCTTCCGGCGACCAGAGCCGCGCAGTCGAGGCCGGCCTGCCCGCCGACATCGTCGCCTTCTCGCTCGCCCCCGACATCGACCGCCTCGTCAAGGCCGGTCTCGTGGCATCGGATTGGAACAGCGGGCCGACGAAGGGCATGGTCACCGACAGCGTGGTCGTCCTCGTGGTTCGCAAGGGCAATCCCAAGGGCATCAAGACGTGGGACGACGTGATCAAGGACGGCGTCGCCGTCATCGAGCCCAACCCCTTTACGTCCGGCGGCGCCCGCTGGAACGTCATGGCCGCCTACGGTGCCTGGATCAAGAACGGCGCCACCGAGGCGCAGGCTGTCGCCAACCTGACCGCGCTGTTCAAGAACATCGTCGTCCAGGACATCAGCGCCCGGGCCGCGCTCCAGACGTTCATCGCCGGCCAGGGTGACGTGATGCTCGCCTATGAGAACGAGGCCATCGCGGCCCAGGCCAGCGGCCAGGCGGACATCGACTACATCGTGCCCGATCAGACGATCCTCATCGAGAACCCCGCCGCCGTCGCGACTGGCGGAGACGCGACGGAAAAGGCCAAGTCGTTCCTCGCCTTCCTGACCACGCCCGAGGCGCAGAACACCTACGCCGCCAAGGGTTACCGGCCGGTGATCGCCGACGTGCTCGCCCAGCACGCCGACACGTTCCCCCAGCCGAGCGGGCTCTTCACCATCGAGGACCTGGGCGGCTGGACCCAGGTCACGACCAAGTTCTTCGACAAGACCAACGGCATCGTCGCGGGGATCGAGATCGGCCTGGGCGTCACCCCGTGAGGCAGCGTCCATGAGCTTTGCCGCGGGGATCCGCGGTCGGCTCGGTCGTCAATCGGCTCCCAGTGATCCTCCTCCTGGATCCGGTGCGGGCGCTCGGCTAACAGCCGGGCGCCTTCCCGGTTCCGGGCTGCTGGGCCCGGGCATCGCCGCCGCCTACCTCGGCCTCATCGTGCTGATCCCGCTCGCGGCTGTTGCATGGCGCGCCGTCTCCGGCGGGACCGATTCCTTCATCCAGGCCGTGGTCAACCCACAGGCCATGGCCACCCTCCAACTGACGCTGATCCTGGCGCTCATCGTGGTTGCCATCAACGCCGTCATGGGCACGCTCATCGCCTGGATCCTGGTGCGGGATGACTTCCCGGCCAAGCGGATCGTCAACGCACTGATCGACCTGCCATTCGCCCTGCCGACGATCGTGGCCGGCCTGACCCTGCTGGCGCTCTACGGACCCAAGAGCCCGTTCGGCCTCAACCTCGCCTATACGCAGGCGGGGATCCTCCTCGCGTTGCTCTTCGTCACGCTCCCGTTCACGGTGCGCGCCGTCCAGCCGGTGCTGCTGGAGCTCGACCGCGACATGGAAGAGGCCGCGGCGTCCCTTGGCGCCTCGTCTCCCGTGATCCTGCGCCGCATCATCCTGCCGACGCTGCTGCCGGCGATCCTCACCGGAAGCGGCCTGGGCTTCGCCCGGGCGATCGGCGAGTTCGGGTCGGTGGTGCTCATCTCGGGGAACATTCCGTTCAAGACGGAGGTTGCCTCCGTCAACGTGTTCACCCAGATCCAGAACGACGATCCGGGCTCCGCCGCCGCCGTCTCCGTTGTCCTGCTCGTGATCTCGCTCGTGGTGCTCGGTGCGCTCGACTACATCCGCCGACGGCGCGGCCACGAGACGGAGGCGGAGGCATGAGCGGCGAGGTCGCCACGACCGCGCAGCCGGCCCGCTACGGGCGTCGCTCGATCCGCCTCGGTGTCCGGTTCCTCGGCCTGGGCTACCTGCTGCTGCTGCTCGCCCTTCCCGTCGGGCTTGTCTTCTACCGGACGTTCGAGTCCGGCATCGCACCGGTCATTGCCGCGCTCAAGACACCGGCGTTCCAGCACGCCTTCTGGATGACCGTGACCATCGCCGCCATCGCGGTGCCGGTGAACACGATCTTCGGCGTCGTGACCGCGCTCGCCCTGGTACGCCGAAGGTTCCCCGGCCGCGGCCTGCTCAACGCCGTCATCGACCTGCCGTTCGCCCTTTCACCCGTCGTCATCGGGCTGTCCCTGGTGCTGGTGTACGGCAAGAACGGCTGGTTCGGCCCCGCGCTCGGCGATCTCGGCTTCCAGGTGATCTACGCGCTCCCGGGCATGGTCATCGCCACGATCTTCGTGTCGCTGCCGTTCGTGGTGCGCGAGGTGATTCCGGTGCTGCGCGAGATCGGCACGGACCAGGAGGAGGCGGCGTACACGCTGGGGGCATCGCCGATGCGGACGTTCTGGAAGGTGACCCTTCCGGCGATCCGTTGGGGCGTCATCTACGGCGTGATCCTGACCACGGCGCGCAGCCTCGGCGAGTTCGGGGCCGTCAGCATCGTGTCGGGTCGGCTCTCCGGCAAGACCGAGACGCTGACCCTGTACGTCGAGGACCGCTACCACGAGTTCGACCTGATCGGTGCATACGCGGCTGCGGTCGTGCTGGCGCTGTTGGCGCTCGCCGTGCTGCTGGCCATGAACGTGATGCAATCGGGGCGCGGGTCGCGTGCCCGCGAGTGGGTCGGCGACCTTCTCCGGCTCGGCAGCGCACGGGCACGCCGCGGCCGCGGCCGCGCCACGCTCGAACCCACCCAATCAACTGGAACCGGAGGCTGATCCCAGCATGGCCATCACCGTCGAGTCCGTTACCAAGCGCTTCGGCGACTTCGTGGCGGTGGATCGCGTCAGCATGGAGGTGCCGGACGGCGAGCTGACGGCTCTCCTCGGTCCGTCGGGGAGCGGCAAGTCCACGCTGCTCAGGATCATCGCCGGGCTGGAGATCCCCGACGGCGGCACCGTCCGCCTCGGCGAGCGCGACGTCACCCACATCCCACCGCAGGGCCGCGGCATCGGCTTCGTCTTCCAGCACTACGCCCCGTTCAAGCACATGACCGTGCGAGACAACGTGGCGTTCGGCCTGACCATTCGCCGCCGGCCCAGGGACGAGATCACCCGGCGCGTGCACGAGCTGCTCAGCCTGGTGCAGATCGAGCAGTTCGCCGATCGATATCCCAATCAGCTTTCGGGCGGCCAGCGCCAGCGCATGGCCCTGGCGCGGGCGCTCGCGGTCGAGCCAGAGGTGCTCCTTCTCGACGAGCCCTTCGGAGCGCTCGACGCCCGCGTGCGCAAGGAGCTGCGCCTCTGGCTGAGGCGGCTCCACGAGGAGACCCACGTCACGACCGTCTTCGTGACGCACGATCAGGAGGAGGCCATGGAGGTCGCCGACCGGATCGTCGTCATGAACCACGGCGTGATCGAGCAGGTCGGCGCGCCGCGAGAGCTCTACGAGCGGCCGGCGAACGAGTTCGTGATGAGCTTCATCGGCCCGGTCAACCAGCTCGGCTCTGCCTACGTCCGCCCGCACGACATCGATCTGTTCCTCGAGCCCGTGGACGGGGGAGAGGAGGCCCTGATCGAGCGCGTGACCTATCTGGGCTTCGAGGTGCGAGTCGGCCTGCTGCGCGCCGACGGCGTCCGCATCTGGGCCCAGCTGCCGCGCGACGAGGCCGAGCGCCTGGAAGTCGACAACGGCCAGATCGTGTACGTGCGCGCCCGCCACGAACGAGTCTTCGCGCCAGCGCTGAGCGCCTGACCGAGGGCTCTTGCGCGGGGCGCCGGCCGAGCGGGCGCCGGTCGAGCGGGCGCCGGTCGAGCGGGGCGCGGTCGACTGCGAACTGCGCGGCCCCGGCGCCGGGGGAGGAAACTCCCTGCCTGGAACAGCCTCTGAGGTGTCGCGGCGCCACTCCGGACCCGATCGATGCCGGCGCGTTCCCTCAACCAGTTCACCACGTGACTGGTATGGCCCGCTTCGCCCCTTCTTTCCCTCAGCTAGTCACCCAGGGACTCCGAGTTGGAAGCGCGAGGGTCGGAGCCGCGTTCCTCGCGCCGGATCGGCCGCACCGCACGCTCGGGACAGACCCCACGTGACCGTGGCGGCGGCTTCGGAGGGCTCGGGACTTGTCTCGCAGTCCGTGGATGACTGAATGAAGGAAACCCATCCCAGCCCCGGCACGGCCACGGAGCCCTCCCGTCGATGTGTCGCGGGCCCGCGGTGTCTCGCGGCCAACGCGACCGCCGCGGCCCGGCGCCGAACGAGCGGCTAGGCTCCGGCGGTCGTGCCCCGGATACGGCCGAGCGACACCCAGGCCTTGGGGTCCTTGGCCAGTGCCTCGACGGCGGGCGGCAGCTCCCCACCGCTGAGGTCCGCGAGCGACGTGGACTCCAGCACGTGACGGAGGCTGGCGCGCACGGCGATCCAGACGTCCGTCAGGCGCACGGCCGGGCCCTTGTACTCCACGTTTTCGGGCCGGTCCCCGCGGACGTTGGCGAGGGGCCCGTCGACGGCGCGGATCACATCGGCGAGGCTGATCTCCGTCGCTGGCCGCGCCAGGGTGTAGCCGCCCTCGGGGCCGCGCTGGCTCCGGACGATGCCAGCATGCTTCAGCTCGAGCAGGATGCTCTCGAGGAACTTGATGGGAATGTCCTGCGCCTCTGAGATGCGCTCAGCCTTCATCGGCCCGGCCGCCGCAGCGGCGAGCTCGGCGGAGGCCCGGAGGGCGTAGTCGGCTTTGGCGGAGACGCGCATGTCGCGGGCATTGTCGGGTATTCCGGTCGGCTTCGCGCACCTGATGGCCGGCTTGCCCGGCGCGGGACCTCGCGCGGTCGGTCCTCAGCGCCCCTAGATGCCGTAGCCGGCTTCGCTCGGGCGGACCATGTACCGGCCATCCGGGTCGCCGAGGTCGCGGTACCCGGTCTTGCGATAGAGGTCGTGGGCATCGCGGGTGGCCAGAATCCACCGGCGCAGGCCCTGCAGCTCTGGGTGGGCCGCGACCGTCTCCATGAGCCAGACACCCAGACCGCGGCCACGCTCCTCCGGCAGCACGAACACGTCGCCGACCCAGCAGAACGTGGCGCGGTCCGTGACACAGCGTGCGAAGCCGACCTGCCGCCCGTCCGGCGCATACACGCCGAAGCTGAGCGATCGAGCGATGGAACGCTCCACCACCTCTCGGGGAATGCCGCGGCACCAGTACGCATCCACGAGGAAACCATGGATCACGTCCATGTCCAGGCGTGAGTCGTCGTCGCTGATCGTGTACCCGTCGCGCTGCCACTGCATGCCTTGCATTGTGTGCGAGGAGGGGACTACGGTGGCGTCAATGGCGAATCGACGAGTCAGGGCTGTGGCACTGGCTGTTTGCCTGCTCATCGTTCCTGGAGTTGCCTCAGCAGCTCCTCCTTCCAACGACGCCTTCGGCCAGGCCACCCAGATCGACAGCCTGCCGTTCACCGGCCACGCCAACAACACCTCGGCCACCGTCCAGGCGGACGAGCCCGCGCCGAACTGCAACAGCCAGATCGACCACACCGTCTGGTGGCGCTTCGACGCGGCCAGCGCGGCCAACCTGGTGG
>JAXDIE010000047.1:0-3598 GCA_034664165.1 Thermoleophilaceae bacterium
CCGCTCACTCTTGTCGAGCCTTTTCAACGTCTTGCGGTCGGCCTTGCCGGTCGTGCGGATCTGCTCCTGGCGCTGGAATGCATCGATGGCCCACATCTCGTCCTCGCCCATGCACTTGCCGTTGGCCCTGGGGAGGTAGCTCTGCCTGGCGAGCTCTTTCTTCAGCTCGCGGACACGCTTGGCGCAGCTGTTGCCGGCGATCGGCTTGTCGCCAAGGTCCGAGCCTTTGTTGCCGTGGCCGTTCTTCTTGCCGCCGTGGCCACGGTCGCGATCGTTGTTGCGATGCCCGGCCTGGTCGGTGCGGGTGCCATGGCGGTTGCTGGCCTGGGCTGCCGGAGCGACGGTAAGCAGCATGCCGAGGCAGGCGCCGAGCAGGAGTGTCTTCGAGATCTGGGGCTCGGCCATTGGCGTAGTCTGCACGATTTGTCGGTGCTCGGCTCCCGCCGTCTTCAGGTTCCGCGTCAAGCGACCCTGACCGCTGTCAGGCCCGAACCCCGGGTCCGCCGGCTGAGGAGAGCAGGGAGGCGTCGGCGCGCCGGATGAGCCGGCTGGCGTCGTCCTCCGGCTCCAGCGCTGCGAACCCAACCCTGACCTCGCACGGATCGGGACCGAGTGCCAGCGAGGCGCTGATCTGTGTGAAGCGCTGGCGGGCCGACTCGATGGTCGCGCCGGAGAGCATGCAGAGGAACTCGTCGCCACCGAGGCGGACGATCAGGTCATAGGAGCGCAGCTGGTGTCGGATGGCAGCCACGACGCGCTGCAGTAGCGCGTCGCCGCGGGCGTGGCCGTGCAGGTCGTTGACCACCTTCAGCCCGACGACGTCGGCGTAGGCAACGGCCACGGAGACCCCTCGCGTGCGATGGGCACGATCGATCTCCCGGCCCAGGTCGGCCAGGCCGGCAGCACGGGTCCGGGCACCGGTCAGCTGATCGGTCTCGGCGATGGTCAACTGGTGAAGCAGGGCGTCACGATCCGACCTCGCATCCGAGCGATCGCGGGCGCCCTGCATCCGGTCGCTCGCCGCCTGCGCACGGTCTTCGGCCGCCCCTGCGCGACCCTCGGCCGGCAGCTTGCTGTCGCGCAATACCCCGGCTTGGTCGCGCATCAACGCCGTGACGTCCAGATGGCGTGCGGCTTCATCGCGAGCGGCGGCGGCAACAGCCCGAAGGCCTCCGGTGTGCCTGCGCTCCTCCGCGTTGCGGTCCCGGCTTGTGCGGGTCGAATTCCGGACCTCGGAGTCGCTGGTGGGGCCGAGGTTGGTCTCCTGGCCGCAATACGGGCACGTCTGAGGGTCAACGGTTCCGATTCGTTTGTATCGGACACCCGCGCCCCAAGCAGTAATCGGGCGACCCGATCGCTACCCTCCCTCGCCGTGATCAGCACCAACCAGTTCAAGAACGGCTCTCATATCGAGGTCGACGGCAAGGTCTTCAAGATCGTCGACTTCCAGCACGTCAAGCCCGGCAAGGGGCCTGCCTTCGTGCGCAGCAAGCTGAAGCGTGTCGGCGACGGCGCGGTTCTGGACAAGACCTTCAGGGCGGGGGAGAAGTTCCGCCCCGTGCGCACCGAGACGCGCAAGATGCAGTTCCTCTACGCGGACGGCACCGATGCGCACTTCATGGACACCGAGAGCTACGAGCAGACCGCGGTGCCCGAGACATCGGTGGCCGACACGCTTCGCTGGGTCCTTCCCAGCGAGGAGGTCGACGTGCTCTACGTGGACGACGTGATCTCCGACCTGCAGGTGCCGAGCGCGGTGGAGATGGCGGTCACGGAGACCGAGCCAGGCCTTCGCGGCGACACCGCCTCGGGTGGCGGCGAGAAGCCCGCAACGCTGGAGTCGGGTGTCACGGTCCGCGTGCCGCTGTTCGTGAACGTGGGCGATCGCGTGCGGGTCGACACCCGCACCGGCGACTACGTGTCACGGGCCTAGACTTCCTCAGATGCGCAGGACCGAGCAGCGCCGAAAGGCGATCTTCGCCCTCTACCAGGAGGACGTGACCAGGCGTCCGGCCCGCGGGCTGCTCGCCCCGACCGATCGCGCCTTCACCTTCGAGCTGGTCGAGGGAGTGGTTGCCGAGCGCCCGGAGCTGGACGCGCTGATCGAGCGGCATTCGAAGGGCTGGACGCTCGACCGGATCGCCCCGTTGGAGCGCAACATCATGCGCGTGGCTCTCTACGAGATGCTCCACCGCGAGGACGTGCCGCGCGAGGTGGCCATCGACGAGGCGGTCGAGGCGGCCAAAGAGCTGTGCGGCGCCGACGCACCCAAGTTCGTCAACGGCGTGCTGGCTGCGGCCGATCGCGCACAGGCGGCGGCGTGACCGAGGCCTCCGCAGACCTGGACGCGCTGGTCCGGGAGCTCAAGACCACGGCCACCGAGCTGAGGGAGGGCAAGGTCCAGGCCCCGGAGGCTGCCGGCCTGGTGGATCGCTGTGCCGAGCTGGCCGCGGGCATAGCCGCCGAGCTGGACCGTCAGGTCCTGGAGCTCGAGTCCGACCCGCCAGACCAGGAGAGCCTGCTCTGACCGCAGACGCGGCGAGCACCGGCTACCCGGACGACCTGCGCGCCCGGGTGGATGAGTATCTGAAGGGCATCTCGTTCTCCGACGAGACGGCGACGGCCGGCCTGGAGGAGGCGATGCGCTACTCCCTGCTGGCCGGGGGGAAGCGGATCAGGCCCGTCCTGGCACTGGCCACAGCGGAGGCCCTGGGGCGCGACCCGGCAGAGGTCATGCCCCTGGCGGCCGCGCTGGAGCTGATCCACACGTATTCCCTGATCCACGACGACCTGCCCGCGATGGATGACGATGACCTGCGCCGCGGCAAGCCCACCTGTCACGTGGCCTACGGCGAGGACGTGGCGATCCTGGCCGGCGACGGGCTGTTCGCGGAAGCCCTGAGGCACGTGCTGGCCGCGCAGGCCGCGCCGCCGGAGAATCTGGTGGCCAGCGTGCTCAAGTTGACCGAGGCGGTGGGGGTCAGCGGGATGGTCGGCGGGCAGTACATCGACGTCACGGCGGACGGCGACCTCGACGCCGCGGCCCTGCGCGAACTGCACGAGCGGAAGACGGGCCGGCTGATCGCCGCCTCTGTCGAATGCGTATTGCTTCTTGATGGCCCGGATCGACCTGCGACAATTGCCTACCAGCGGTTCGCCGCGGAGCTCGGGGTCCTGTTCCAGATCGTCGACGACATCCTCGACGTGACGGGAGATGACGAGTCCCTAGGCAAGCCGCGCGGATCGGATGAGCGCCACGGAAAGCGCACATATGTGAGCCTCTTCGGGCTCGACCGGGCCCGCGAGCTGGCCGACGAATCCCACGCCGGCGCACGTGCGGCACTGGCCGAGGCGGACGGGAACACAGCCACACTGGGCCGGATCGCCGACTACATACTCACCCGCAGACGATGACCAAACAGGACTCACTACCACCAGCCCCGCTGCTCGACAGCATCGATGGCCCCGCCGACCTCAAGAAGCTGAACGACGCCCAGCTCCAGCAGGTGGCCCAGGAGGTCCGCGAGCTGATCATCGACACCATCGGCGAGATCGGCGGCCACTTCGGCGCCAACCTCGGAGCCTGTGAGATCTCGGT
>JAXDIE010000058.1:0-7975 GCA_034664165.1 Thermoleophilaceae bacterium
ACGGCGACGACGTCGCCGTAGCGCTTGGTCAGCCCGCGCAGCCGGATATCCGGCGCGGCGACTGCCGGCTCAGGGGTGGCCATAGCACTCTCCAAGTCTCGAACCCTCCGTTCGACGTGTCGGCGAAGCCTGCCCAGCGTATCCGCCCTTCATGTACCGGTTCCAGCGGCAGAGCGCAGCACGTGGGCGAGCTCACTTGTCCGAGGTGGACAAAGAAAGGCCCCGGCGCGATGCCGGGGCCTTTTTCACGACTGCAGACCTGCGTCTGGTCAGACTGCCGGTCCGGCCGGCGGTGCCGGTGGTGCCGGCGGTGCCGGTGGTGCGGGCGGTGGAACGCTCGCTGCTGGCGGCGCAACCGGAGGCGCTGGATCCGTCGGGCCGCGCAACTGAAAGAAAATGATGGCTGCCGCGATCCCGAGTAGAGGCGCTGTCAGGCTCGACGAGACAAGCGTTGAGAGGAACGCTCCGATCGCCGGGCCACCGATTCCGCCGAGGATGAGGTTGATGATCGCCTGGACGACGAAGCTGATGATCAGGAGTACCAGCAGCACCAGAAACACGCCCCACCAGTTGCCCTCAACGAGCTCCGAGCTCCGGCCAAAAGAAGCTGTCGCTCCCTGGTTCTCCGCCACGATCGCCGGCGAGAGCAAGGCCCAGCGGACATACAGCCACAGGACGAGGACCGCCGCAGCAATGGGGACCACGAGCGCGAGCGGTCCGAGGGCGACCGCAATGGCCGCGGACAACAGTGTGGTCACGATCCCGATCGCCAGAAAAATGAGGCCAACCAGGATCGCGACCCCTATCAGCCGGGGAATGAAAGGCGCAGCCGTCTTGAACAGGGCCCCCACCGAAAGGTCGCGCTTTCCATCCTGCATGTCGGCGACCGCTTCAACAACAACCCCCTGGTACCAGAACGTCCCGATCAGAGTAAGGACCGCAGCCACCAGGCCAAGGATCGCGATTGATCCCGATGCAGCTCCAACGGCACCATTGATCTGCTCCGGAGTCATCGAGGCGTAGTCATTCGGGTTGGGCCCGAGCGCGGAGCCCAAAATACCCGTCAGAATTGCTGAAATGATCGCGATCGGAAGGAATACGAGGAACGCCGCGGGCAGGAGCACACCTGCCTGCTTGCCGTAGAGGTCGAAAACCCGGCTGAGTGTTGCTCCGATGTCCAGCTTCTTCAAGGTTTGCTCCAGTTGTAGGGGACGCAGGCCGAACCTACCACCGGAAGCGGCGTCGGTCGGGGCTGATCGGTTATTTGTCCGCCCTTGCGGCGCCGTTTTCCTCCAGGCCGAATCGAAGCTCCGGGGCCTCCAGCGCGGCCATTGCCGCCCGCACGGCGTCCGGGCTGGGAGAGTGGATCAGTAGGAATCCGGATCCGCCGGCCCCCATGAGCACCGCGCCGGTGGCGCCGGCGTTCAGCGCCGCCTCGCGCAACTGCTCGATCCGCTCGGAGCTGCTCCCGGGCGAGCGCAGGCATTTGAGGCGCCACTGTTCGTTCAGCAGATCCGCCCAGTCGTGCACGCGACCCGCCTCGAGCAGCACACGGGTCTCACGGGCCAGCTCGCGGGTCTGGTGGAGGTTGTCCTCGATCGAGGACTCGCCGGCCAGGGACCTGTCGACCTCGCCGCTCAGCATCTCGGAGGCCGAGCGGACGCCTCCCGTGTAGAAGAGCATCAGGTCCGAGGTCATCTCCTCGCGGGTTGCCGCAGACAGCTCCAGGCGCTCGACGGTCACCGAATCGTCGCTGTGGAACGTGTAGGAGGAGGTGCCCCCGTGCGCCGAGGCGTATTGATCCTGCTTGCCGACCCGGCGCCCCAGCACGCCGATCTCGATCTCGCTGGCCTTCTCCGCAAGCGCGCCCGGCGCTGCCGGCTCCCCGCCCTGGATCACCTCGAGGGCGCGCAGCGCACACACCGTGTAGGCGCCGGAAGACCCGAGGCCCGTGCCGGCGGGTACGTCAGACACGGAGGCCAGCTCCAATGGCCGGCCGTCCCAGTGGCGCTCCAGAACCGCCCTGAGGATCGGATGGCGAACCTCGGCGGGGCTGTTGCACTGCTCCCACTCGAGGTGCTTGAGGGTGAGTCCCTCCCGGAACGAGGTCCCGGCCAGGATGTGGATGTGCCGGTCGATCGCCGCCGACACCACCAGGCCGCCGTGGTCGCGGTAGTAGGAGGGCAGGTCGGTGCCTCCCCCGGCCAGGGTGATCCGCAGCGGCGCCCGCACGGCGATCATCCTGCCGGTGCCCGTGCGTTGCAGAGTGCCGGTCACGGCCGCGAGTATGGCGTAACCTCGGGCCGCTGATGGGGAGAGGCTGAACATGACGGGTCGGCTTGCGGTGGCGGCGCTCATTTGCGCGCTCGCCCTGCCCGGCACCGCCGCGGCCGCTTCCGCGCTGGGACACGCCGGCCGCTGGATCACCGATCCCGACGGCCGCGTGGTGATGCTCCACGGCCTCAACATGGTGTCCAAGCTGCCGCCCTTCCTTCCTTCGGCCGAGGGCTTCGGGGCCGATGACGCGCGCTTTCTGGCGCGTAACGGGTTCAACACGGTGCGGCTCGGCGTGATCTACCGCGCGCTCGAGCCTTCTCCAGGCCACTACGACACGCACTACCTGTCTCGGCTGGTCCGGACACAGCGGATCCTGGCGCGGCAGGGGATCCAGACGCTGATCGACTTCCATCAGGACCTCTACAACGAGCGCTTCTCCGGGGAGGGCTGGCCCGACTGGGCGGTCGAGGACGACGGCCTGCCCGCGGCTCCGGATCTCGGTTTCCCCGCCAACTACTTCGGGATGCTCTCCCTCAGCCGCGCCTTCGACCACTTCTGGGCCAATGACCCGGGTCCCGGCGGAGTCGGGCTGCAGGACCGTTACGCCGCCGCCTACGCACGGGTCGCACGGGCGTTCAAGGGGCGCGACGGCGTCCTGGGGTACGACCTGATGAACGAGCCGTGGCCGGGCAGCGTCTGGCCGACCTGCGCCAGCACCATCGGCTGCCCGCTGTTCGACCGTGGCGCGCTCACGGACTTCCATAGACGTGTGATCCAGGCGGTGCGCCGCGCCGACAGCCGGCATCTGGTCTGGTACGAGCCGCCGGTGACCTTCAACTTCGGCGCCGACACCAGCCAGAAGAGCCTGGATCCACGGGCCGGGTTCAGCTTCCACAACTACTGCCTTGCGGACGCCATCAACGGGTTGGTGCCGCCGGGCAATCCGGTCACCGGCCTGGCCTGCTCCGCGATGGAGAATCTGGTGATGGACAACGCCGACCATCATGCCGGTGTCACCGGGGACGCCCTGCTGCTCTCGGAGTTCGGCGCTACCGACGACCTCAAGGCGCTGGGCCGGGTGGTCACGGAGGCGGATGACCACATGGTGTCCTGGCAGGAGTGGCACTACTGCGACTGCAGGGACCCCACGACCAGCGGCCCCGGTGTCCAGTCGCTCGTGGTCGACCCCGAGAAGGCGCCGCGTGGGCGCAACGTCAAGCACGCCAAGCTCGAGACGCTGGCAAGGCCTTATCCGCAGGCCGTGGCCGGGACTCCGCGCAGGTACGGCTTCGACCCCGGATCGCGGCGCTTCAGGATGGACTACTCGACAGCGAGCGCGGGTGGAGGCGGCCTGCGGCGGGGGCTGCCCACGGAGATATTCCTGCCGCGTGTCCAGTATCCGCAGGGGCACTACCGGGTCGAGGTCAACGGCGCACGGGTCAGGTCGGCCACACACGCCCGCCGGCTGGTGCTCCGCGCCTGTGCGGGAACCACCGATGTCTCGCTTTCGGTCTCGCCGGGCCACGGCGCGCGCGAGGGTGGATGCCACCGGTGAGCGATGCGCGTGTGCGGCGCGTGGTGCTCGGCGGGTCGCCGGCGGACTGGCAGGCCGCGGGATTTGCCGTTGCCGAAGGCGGCACCATCAACATCGGCTCGGTGGCGATCGAGCCGGCCGGCGAGCGCCGCGGCATGAGCTGGGAGCTGGCGGGTGTGGGCACAACCGATCTGGACGGCCTGGACACGGTTCTCACGGATGCGGGGGCCGCCGAGCCGGGAACCCATCCGAACGGCGTGACTTCGATCGATCACGTCGTCTCCTTCACTCCCGATCTCGACCGCACGGTCACCGCCCTGGAGGCCGCGGGCCTGTCGCTGCGGCGGATCCGGGAGGAGCCGACGCCGGCCGGCGCCCCGCGTCAGGCGTTCTTCCGCCTGGGCGAGGTGATCCTCGAGGTGGTCCAGCAGCCCGCCGGCGCGCCCGGCTTCGATCCCGCCGGCCCGGCACGCCTGTGGGGCCTGGCGTTCAACTGCAGCGATCTGGACGCGGCGGCGGCGCAGCTCGGCGAGCTCGCCAAGGGCCCGCGCGACGCCGTCCAGCCCGGCCGCCGGATCCTGACGCTGTCGCGCGGCGCGGGCCTCAGCGTGCCCGTTGCGTTCATGTCGTCGGCTTCATGATTCGTTCTCCTGGCGCTTAGGGCTTCTTCACGATCGCCCTGCACCGTCGTGGGATGACCTTTCGCAAGCCGGTCCTTGTCGTCATGCTCTGCGCCGTTGCCGTGTCCGCCCCCGCCGCGGCGGCCAAGGGCCCGCCCGACGTGCTGCGCGGCGGCGGCCCGAGTGCTCCCGCCGACAGCAAGTTCGCGGTCCTGGGCAGCGACCGCAACCTGGCCCGCAAGCACTTCACCGTCGTCGATCAGAGCGGCGCGAAGGTTCTCTCGGGCAAGCTCACCAAAGCTCCTGGCAAGCCGGACCCGTTCAAGCGTGCCTTCCGCGCGAATCTCACCGCCCTCACCGCTCCCGGGAAGTACGTGGTCAAGGCGGCGGGTCTCAAGTCCCGCTCCTGGACCGTGGCCCCCGGCGCCACGAGCCCGGGAATCCAGACGATCCTGGGCTTCTTCGCGATGAACGCCGACGGCACCGAGGCCCCGGCTGCCCTGCACGGCCCGGCGCACCTGAACGACGCGCTGGTCAAGGGGGGCGGCCCGATCCCCATCACGGGCGGCTGGATGGATTCGGGCGACATGATCCACTTCACCCAGACCACGGCCTACAACGCCATGATGCTCGAGGCCTCTGCCCGTCTGCTACCCGCGGGCGCCGACCGCACGGCCGTGGCGGCAACCTCCGACGTGGGCATCCACTGGCTCGAGAAGGCCCATCCCTCGCCCGGCGTGTTCATCGGCCAGGTCGGTGACGAGCGCGATCACGACATCGGCTTCCGCGACCCCGCAGAGGACGATGCCTCGAGCAAGCCCGGGATCGGCACTCGGGTCGCCTACCCGCTTCAGGGTGGGGACCTGGGCGGCAAGGCCGCTGCGGCGCTGGCCATGGCCGCCGATCGCGCCACGGGCCCTGAGCGCGCCGCACTGATTGCCCAGGCGCAGGACTGGTACGAGATGGGCAAGGCTTCGGGCAGGGCCGCGCCCAGCGTCGACGGCTTCTACGAGATCGACGGGTGGAAGGACTCGCTGGCCTCGGGCGGCGCCGCCCTGTTTCGTGTGACCGGCAACCCGGCCTACCTTGCCGACGCCCTTGCTTATCTGAAGCAGACGGATGTCTCCGGAGACCTCGGCTACGACTCAGTGGCGTCATTCGCGGCCGCCGAGTTGTGTGGCGCCCTCGGCGCCCCCGGGCTGGGCGACGCCGCGACGGTCGCGGCTTCCTGCAAGCGCTTCGACCTCGAGGCCCAATACGCACGCGACACGGTGGCCGACAACGCTTTCGGCCGCGCCGGCTACTTCAGCTGGGGCACGACCGCCGCCAGCAGCGGGTCGGGCGCGGTGGCGGCGCTGGGCGGGCGCTCACTCGGAACGCCGCAGGGCCTGTCCGCCGGCGCCAGCGCGCGGGACTACCTCTTCGGCCGGAACCCCTGGGGCATGAGCTTCGTGGTGGGCTACGGCCACAAGTCGCCGCAGCACCCGCACCACTGGGCCTCGGTCTTCGGCAAGGGCAAGCCCGGCGGCGCAGTCGAAGGCGGCCCCGCCCCGCTCAATCAGATAACCGGCGAGGGCTTCAAGGCGCCATCCGGCCCGCTCAGCAAATTCGATTCCAAGCGCGCCGCCTACGAGGATCGCCGCCAGGACTACGTGACGGCTGAGCCGACCGGCGACTCGGCCGCCTCATCGATCCTGCTGCTGTCGGCGCTCAGCTAGGCCAGCCACTTCACCGAGCAGCCCACGGGCTCGGTCTCGGCGGGATCCGGCGCGCGCCCGTCGAGCAGCGCATCGAGGGCCGCGCGCAGCCAGGCCGCGTTCTGCGACGGATCGGAGTGGCTCGAGTCCGGCGCGCCCCGATACGCCAGGCGGCCCTGGCTGTCGGCGACGAAGAGGTCGGGCGTGGTCTGGGCCTCATAGGCCCGTGCCACGGACTGATCGGCGTCGTGCAGGTAGGGCATGGGCCAGTCCTCTGTGGCGACCCGCCGCTGCATCGCCTCGTAGGAGTCGGCCGGATAGCGCTCTCCGTCGTTTGGGTTGATGCACAGGAAGCGCACACCGCGGTCGGCATAGTCGCGCGCGGCGTCGGCGATCCGTTCGTGCCAGGCCAGCGCGTAGGGGCAGTGGTTGCAGGTGAACACGATCACCGTGGCCGGTGAGCCGTCCAGGTCATGCCTCTGGCCGGAGGTGTCGGGCAGGTTGATTGGCGGCACTGCTTCTCCGATGGCTGGCAAGTCAGGTCCTTTCGCTGATGGCCCGCGCCAACGCCGTGCGCAGGTCCTGGGGGTCGGGGGTGGGGGAGTAGCGCCCATCGCGCAGGCGATAGACGCGGCACGTCAGCCCGGCTGGTTGATCCTGCTCGGGAGGAAGCACGTCGCGGCCGTCCACCCGGATCGTCGGCGACCCGATGAAGCCATGGCGTTCGGCCTCCTGCTCGTTGGCCACCTCGACGACCTTCACCGCTTGGGGGTCCAGGCCCAGCTCGCCAAGCGCGGCCTGGAGATCGGCCAGCGCCTCGGGGTGCGAGGGGCATCCATCCCACCAGAGAAGTTCCACGAGCGGCATCGAAATCGAGCGTACCGACCGTGTAACGCCGGCCCCTTATCCTGGACTGAGAAGCATGATCTTTGGAAGCCGACACAAGAGTGAGATGCCCTCCGCCGACCGGGCCCTGCCCGGGCGCGCCGAGCGGCCGTTCCCCGTAGGTGCCGAGCACTTCGTGCTGGGCACCAACCTCGAGCCTCCGTTCCCAGAGGGCACCGAGCAGGCCATCTTCGGCCTCGGTTGCTTCTGGGGGGCAGAAAAGGCCTTCTGGCAGCTGCCGGGCGTCTACACGACCGCCGTCGGATACGCCGGCGGATCGACGCCGAACCCGACCTACGAAGAGGTCTGCAGCGGCATGACCGGCCACAACGAGGTGGTGCTGGTGGTCTATAAGCCCGACGAGATCCCGTACGACGGTCTGCTGAAGGCCTTCTGGGAAGGCCACGATCCGACCCAGGGGATGCGCCAGGGCAACGACGTGGGCACCCAGTACCGGTCGGGTATCTACGTGAACAGCGATGCGCAGCGCCAGGCCGCCGAGGCCTCGCGTGAGCGGTACCAGAAGGCTCTGGAGGGCTCAGGACATGGCGAGATCACGACCGAGATCGTCGAGACTCCCGAGTTCTTCTACGCCGAGGACTATCACCAGCAGTATCTGGCCAAGGTGCCCAACGGCTACTGCGGGCTCGGCGGGACCGGAGTGTCCTGCCCGATCGGCCTGACGACGGCCGAGTAGGCCTTCGCCGCGTTCAGGCGGCGAAGGCGGTGGTCCGCTCGCGCGGGCGCACCCAGACGTCCTGGCCGTCGACCAGGTCGAGCTCATCGGCCTTGGCGCGGTCGATCTGCACCGCCACCTGGCCATCGCCGACGATGGTCAGCTCCAGCCGGACCTCGAAGCCCAGATGCAGGACCTTGTCGATCTTGGCGTGGCTCGCGTGTTCCGCAGGAGCAGTGAAGACCTCAATGTCGTGCGGGCGGATGAGCGTCCCGTCCAGGTCGGT